>JBPCMK010000083.1:0-22071 GCA_051002375.1 Pyrinomonadaceae bacterium
GTGTGGCTCTATCAACTCGTTTTTCTGATGAATTTTCGTCAGAATAAACCTTTATCTGTTGTCAAAGAACAGGTCGAATCTGCTCGTTGGCGGATTCCAATATGATTTATGCACAGGCTTCAAATAAATAACTTTGTGTTCTTTGTGTCTTTGTGGTGGAAGATGGTTTGAGAAATTTTGCACAAAATTCGATTCCCGGTTTTGAACTTTCCGTCAATCCTTTGTAAAATCTATGTTTCGCAATGAGCGAGGCTTTCGACCAAATTCAAACCGAACAACCTGCGCCGTCCGCAATTTCGCACCGGCGAATTTTATGGACGATGGGCTTGGTTGCGGCAGTCGGAAGTTTAGCGGGTTTCACGTTTGTTTCTTGGCAATTCGGCACGGGCGTTTTTATCGGCGGCGTTTTGTCGTTCGTCAATTATTACTGGCTGAAACTTTCGCTCAAAAGAATTTTTGACAACGCCGTCACGCACGGGCAGAAGCCGCGCTTTTTGGCACTTCGATATTTCGCCCGATATTTAACGCTCGGCGCGATTTTGGCAATCGTCTTTTTGACGCATACGATTCCGGTCGTCGCCGTGATCTTGGGTTTGTCGAGTTTTGCTTTGGCGATTGTTATCGAAGGTTTGATACGTATATTTTCAACTTTTTTTAGAAGCGGGGAAATTTAATAAAAATGCTTTTATTTGCAGAAGGCGGCAAGGAACACACGCCGCTGATAGTCGAATTTATCAACCATTATTTGGGCGAGCCGGTTTTGAAATTTGAACAGGCGTTCACGCTTCCGGCGTGGCAAAAACTTTTCAAATTGCTCAATATAAAAGCCAATCCCGAAACGGTTTTCGGACCTTACACGGCGGAGAACGCGATTCCTTGGTATACGGTGATGTTCGTTATCGCCTGCATTTTAACGCTTGTCGTCATCTGGATTTTCAAAGGCAGATTATCCGAAGACGACCCGACACCCGGACAATTAACGCTCGAAGCCGGATTTCTCGCGCTCAAGGATTTGATAGTTACGGTCATCGGCGAACACGGTTATCGTTATTTTCCGGTCGTCGCCACGTTCGGCGTTTTGGTTTTGATTTCTAATTTGATGGGACAATTTCCGATGTTTATGTCGCCGACGGCTTCGGTCAACGTAACCTTCGCGCTCGGCATTTCGTCGTTCGTTTATTACAACTACATCGGGATTCACGAAAACGGATTGTTAAATCATCTGCGGCATTTTGCCGGACCAAAGTTGCCGCTTTTGATGGCGATAATTATCACGCCGCTGATTTTCGGCATCGAGATAATCAGTAATTTGATTCGACCGCTGACGCTCGGCGTTCGGCTGTTTGCCAATATGTTCGCCGACGAGCAAATTTCGTCGCAGATTTCAGGACTCGCGCCGCCGTTCACGCAATTTCTGCTTCCGATTGCGTTGATGCCGCTCGCGGTTTTCGTCGCATTTGTGCAGACGCTCGTGTTCACTCTGCTTTCGATGATTTACATCAGCGAAGTTTCGCACGCGCCGCACGAGCATATTCACGGCGGCGAGCATTCGGTCATCACGGGCGAAGCGATTATGACGGCGCACGTCTAACGATTTGGGATTTGAGATTGGGGATTGCGGATTTTTGCTTATCGGTGTTTATCTGTGCAAATTTGTGATTTCAACTTTGGAAGATTTTACGAAGGCTGAAAGGTTAAATTGATTTTGAAAACTTGCAATTCATAGCAGCGATGCCCGCACGCCACAGGAGCCTCGACTCTAAGGAGTATAAATCGAGCGCATACCGGAAGCGCGGCGAAATTATAAAAAGGCGCGAGTTTATCGAAAGAAGTTTGATTCAAAAGTCTTCGCAAATAAAATAAAAATAAATTTAGGAGACAATAAAAAATGAACAAATTAAAATACATTTTCTTTTCCGTTCTGGCTTTGGCGTTAATGGCGATTCCCGCTTTGGCGCAGGGCGCGGCGGATAACGCTTCGACCGTTGACGGTTATAAAGCACTCGGCGCGGGCATCGGTTTCGGTTTGGCAGCGGGACTTGCGGGCATCGGTCAAGGTTTGGTCGGTTCGCGCGCGGCGGAAGGCGCGGCGCGAAATCCGGGCGCGGCGGGAACGGTTCAAACGATTATGATTATCGCGCTCGCGCTTATCGAATCGCTCGTGCTTTTCGCGCTGCTTATCGTTTTCGTCAAATTATAAAACGCGGACGAAAAATCAATTTTGCGAGCGAGATTTTGATACGAAATCTCGCTCGCATTTTCTTTTCCGCAGACTTCAAATTACAACTCGCCGCGCGATTTTTGAATCGAATCGGTTTTCAAGGCGTGTATAATAATTACTGTAAAATTTAACTTTGGTGAATAAAATGTCAGACCAATTTATCGGACAAACTTTAGCGGACAAATATCGAATTGATTCGGTGCTGCGACATAACGGCGGCGGTTTGGGAACGCTTTACAGCGCGACGCATCTTTTGATGGACAAACCCGTAACGACAAAAATTCTCGCGCCCGCGCTCGCGGTTGACGCGCAAATCGTCAAGAGTTTTGCTGCCGAAGCCCGCGCGGTTTCGCACATCGCGCACCCGAATATTTTAAACGCGACCGATTTCGGCACGGACAAAAGCGGCGCGGCGTATATCGTTTTCGAAGGCGCGGAGAGCGGCGAGATTTTAGAAGACGCAATCAAGCGCGAAGGAAAATTTTCATTCGACCGCGCGGTGCGAATCGCGCGTCAAATCGCCGCCGCGCTTTCCGCCGCGCACGCTTTCGACATCGTTCACGGCAACTTAAATCCTGAAAATGTTTTGCTGACAAAATCGGCAAGCGGCGCGGAAATCGCCAAAGTTTTGGACTTCGGCGCGGCTTTGGAAAATGAAGCTGATTTGGCGAACGGCGAAACTTACCGCAAAAATTTGGAATATCTCTCGCCCGAACAAAATTCCTCCGTCGCCGAAGCCGACCGTCGTTCGGACATCTATTCGCTCGGCGTGATTTTTTACGAAATGCTGGCTGGCGAAACGCCGTATTCGGCTGACACGCCGACCGAATTATTGACCAAACAAGCGGAAAATCCGCCCGCGCCGCTCTCGGCTTTTCGTTCGGATTTAACCGCGAATGTCGAGCCGGTGATTCTCAAAGCGTTGGCGAAAAATCCTGAAATGCGTTATCAAAACGCGCAGGAATTCGTCGCCGATTTGAACCGCGTCGCAAACGATTCCGGGGATGCGGAAACGATTATCATTCCGAAAAATGATTTGTCCGACAACGCCAAAAACAATTTGTGGAAAACCGCGTTCGTCGTTCTTGCAGGAATCGCTCTGCTTGCCGTCGGTCTGATTTACGCCACATCGTCGAAGCAAACCAATCCGCCGACCGCTCTGCAAACCGACGCGAACGGGCAGCCCGTCCAGCCGCTCAATCCGCCGACCGGAATGAACGAACTCGGCGCGGCGAATTTGATGAATTATCCGGCGCAAACACTCGGCAATTCAAATATGTTTGTGCCGCCGTCGTCATCAGCTAATCCGAACAGCGACGGTTACGGCGACGGCTATAATCCTTGGGCGCGGGGCGTTCCGCCGCCGGGTGCGCCAGTCTATGTTCCGCCGGGCGGACAAACGATTGACCCGACAAATCCGAACAGCATTTTTATGCAGGACGGAACGGTGCTGGTTCCCGTGCCGACAAATTCAAACGCGAACGTAAAACCGGCAGCAACGCCGATTGGCAAACCGACACCGACAAATGCAAATTCGGCGGTTAAACCAACGCCGACTCCAGCGGCAACGCCGCAGCCAAGTCCGGCGAAAACACCTGCTCCGACCGTGCCGAAGCCATCGCCGCAGCCGACAAAAAATCAACCTGCCGCGACCGAGAAACGCGCACAGAGCGGTAAAGAGCAAAATTCTTAGAAAAAAAGAGGAAGCAGCCACAAAAAGGCACAAAAGGCGCAAAAATAAATTCAAATTCTTTTTGTGTTTTTTGTGCCTTTTTGCGGCTAATCTTTTTTAATTGTTTCCAAAACGCGCCGCGCCGCTTCGATTAGATTTTCCTCTTTCGCCGCAATTTTCAAAACGCCGCTCGGCGCGAATGTGGATTCGGGATTGGCAGATAAAAATTCCAACAATTTTTCAGGCGCGACTTTGGCGTTTTCGCCTAGTTTGACGGCGAAGCCATCGCGCGTTTTATCAACTGACACGACGCGCATTTGTTCTGCCGATTTTCTCAATCTCGCATAATCGAAAAGGTTATCAACGGAGGCGGGAATTTTGCCGTAGCGGTCGCCGATTTCCGTGTAGATTTGCTGCAGCGCACTGTCGGAATCGGCGGACGAAATGCGTTTGTAAGTTCTCAATCGTTGCGCGGTTTCGGAAATATAATCGTTCGGAATCGAAACGTCCGCGCCTAAATTTATCGAAACGCTCGATTCTTCTTCAATTTCTTCGCCTTTCAATTCCTGAATCGTGCGCTCCAACATTTTTGTATAAAGATCAAATCCGAGCGCGTCGAGTTGTCCCGACTGCTGACCGCCGAGAATATTTCCCGCGCCGCGCAGTTCTAAATCAAGCGCGGCGATTCTGAAACCCGCGCCGAGATCGGAAAATTCACGAATCGCCGACAGACGACGTTTCGCAATCGGCGTTAATTCAAATTCCGAAGGAATCAAAAGATAAGCGTAAGCGCGACGATTCGAGCGTCCGACGCGACCGCGTAATTGATAAAGCTGTGAAAGCCCGTAATTGTCGGCGCGATTGATGATAATCGTGTTTGCTCTGGGAATATCAATGCCGTTTTCGATAATCGTCGTGGCGACTAAAACATCGAATTTATAATCAACAAAATCTAAAACGGCTTGCTCCATTTCCTTTTCGTTCATCTGTCCGTGCGCGACGATAATGCGAGCGTTCGGCACGATTTTTTTGATATGCGCGGCGATTGATTCGATTGATTCGACGCGATTGTGAATAAAAAATACTTGCCCGTTTCTAGCTAATTCGAGTTCGATTGCCGATTTGATTACGCCTTCGGAAAACTGAACGACCTGCGTGTTAATCGCCAATCTGTCGCGCGGCGGCGTTTCGATAACTGACATATCGCGCATTCCCAAAAGCGACATATTTAAAGTTCGCGGAATCGGCGTGGCGGACAAAGTTAAAACGTCAACCCGTTTTTTCAACTGCTTCAAACGCTCTTTGTGCGCGACACCGAAACGCTGTTCTTCGTCAACAACGACCAAACCGAGTTTCGGCAATTTCACGTCAGCCGATAAAATTCGGTGCGTTCCGATCAAAATATCAACCTTATTTTCTTCCGCAGCTTTGACGACTTCCTTTTGCTCTTTCGCCGAACGAAAGCGCGACAGCAATTCGATTTTGACGGGAAACGCGGCGAATCTTTGTTTGAAAGTTTCAAAATGCTGATACGCCAAAACGGTTGTCGGCGTGAGAACGGCAACTTGTTTGTTGTCCATCACGGCTTTGAACGCGCCGCGCATCGCCACTTCGGTTTTGCCGTAGCCGACATCGCCGACGATCAATCTGTCCATCGGAACGGCAGTTTGCATATCGGATTTTAAATCTTCAATCGCCGTCGCTTGATCGGCGGTTAATTGATACGGGAAAGCGTCTTCAAATTCTTCCTGCCAAGGCGTGTCGCCGGAAAAAGCGAAACCCTCGACTAATTTTCGTTCGGCGTAAAGTTTCAAAAGTTCATCAGCCATATCGCGCATCGCGCGTTTGGCTTTCGCCTTTGTTTTCTGCCAGCCGAGTCCGCCCAATCTGTCTAAAGTCGGCTGCGTCGCTTCGCCCGACGAATAGCGCGAAACTAAATCCAGCCTTTCGACCGGCACGAAAAGTTTCGCGCCTTCGGCGTAAGTCAAAAGCATAAATTCACGCTCCGCGCCCTGCGCCGTGATAGTTTGCAAACCTTCAAAACGCCCGATGCCGTGGTCAACGTGAACGACGAAATCGCCCGCTTTCAAATCTCGAAAATCCGAAATAAACGCGCCGAGATTAGATTTTTTAGCCGTTTGTTTTTTCGTCGGCTGAAAATCCTTCTGTGTCGTTTCGCCGAAAATGTCGGTTTCCGTATAAACGATTAAACGAAGCGCGGGAATTTCAAAACCGCCGGACAAATCGCCGACGAGCAAAGAATTTTCGGGAATCGAAACATCGTAATCGCGCAAAATTTCGCTTAATCGTTCGGCTAATCCGTGAGATTGCAGAACGAAAAACTGTTCGCTGTTCGCTGTTCGCTGTTCGCTATTTTTAACAGGTGAATTTGGCGTTTGTTCGGCGCGAGATTTTATTTCGACGGCAAAGTTTTTGATGTCGCCGTGATATTTTCTGGTCGAGCGCGAGCCGATTTCAATTTCCGAAGCCTTTTCCGCTGTCGTGAAAAGAAAAAGCGGATGCTTAAAGGCAGAAGCTCGCGCGTCGGCAAGAGCGGTTTCGTCGCTGTCCGCGTCCTTGCTGACGCGCGGGCTTTCGCCTTCTTCATTGAAAAGAAATTCTTCATCAACCGCCGCCGCCGTTCTGCCGAGTGCGCGAAGTTCGACGCGCTGTTTCGCATCGAATTTTTCGCGCAATTCTTCCGCGCTCAAAAACAATTCGCGCGGCTCTAAACCAATCTCGCCGACTTCGGAAATTTCAGCGAAACGCTTGTTCGTATTTTCGTAAAATGTTGAAAGCGTTTGTTCGATAATCGCGGGTTCGTCAATGATTAAAATGCAATCGTCAAGAAAATCGAACACGCTCGAATTTCGCGGATTAACCAGCGGAAACAAAAATTCCCAGCCGGAAAAATCTTCGCCCGTCCCGGCAAACTGTGTGCGGTCTTTCAATGCTCGCGCGTATTTTTCGTCGGCGAATTTTTCACGCGCGAAAAACGACCAATCTCGAAAATCTTTCGCCGTCGCCGCGAATTCGCGCATCGGAGCGATTGATGTCGCCTTTATTTGTTCAGTCGAAAGCTGTGTTTCCGCGTCAAATTCACGAATCGAATCAATCGTGTCGCCGAAAAATTCGAGGCGCACGGGCATCGGCGCGTCCGGCGACCAAACATCTAAAATCCCGCCGCGCACGGAAAATTCGCCGACGTTTTTCAAAGGTTCTTCGCGCACGTAACCCGAAGCGACGAGTTTTTCAATCAACGCTTCGGGCGCGAAATCTTCATCGCGCTTTAAGGTCGCGCCGAGATTTTTTATCTCGTTCGGCGCGAGCGTTTTCGTGATTAAAGATTTCGCCGACAGAATCAAAAAATCCGGCTGATTGAGAGTCAAATTCCACAATGCGAGAGCGCGTTTCTCCTGCGTTTCGGCGTGCGGCGAAACGCCCGAATAGAGGTCGGTTTCAAACGAGGGAAGCGTTATTAGCTGAGAACTGAGAACTGAGAACTGAGAACTGAGAACTGATTTTCCAATTTCCGTTTTTCGTTTTTCATTCCAAAAATCCAAATCGCATTCCCAAGCGTCCGCGTCTTTGTTTGAATCGGCGACGACGACGAATGTTTTGTCGGTCGCTTGTTTCAGTTCGGATAAAACGAAGGCTTTGGCGGCGATTGACGTTAATCCGCTGAGAGAAACGACGTGAGTTCCGCGTTTTATTTCGTCGGTCAGACGCGCGATTTCCGTAGCGGTTTCGGCAGCAAAGTTCATAAAAAGTTTAAGATTAAGTTAGCATATTTCGGGGCTTCCCGCGAAAAGGCGAAAGTTCATTGAAAATGCTATCGGCATTGGCTATCATTTTGTTTGATGAACCGGAAATATCAAAAAAACTTGGCGGGCGATTTTTAATGTTCCGACATCGGCTTCAATCAATTTTGCCGATATTGAAAAATTACTCGTCGCGCTCGGCGCGGCGGTGTCGGAAGGCAGCGGTTCGCGGCTGGCTTTTGTGATCGGCGACTATAAATTGTTCGTTCATCGTCCACATCCGTCGAAAGAAGCGAAGAAATATCAAGTCGAACTCGTCAGAGAGTTTTTGGTTTCAGCAGGAGTTAAAAATGAATAATACATTAACTTATAAAGGATTTACCGCGAAAATAGAATTTTCCGCCGATGACAATGTTTTTTTCGGGCGGCTTTTGGGAATGAAAGATATTGTCGGTTTTCACGGCGAAACCGTCGAAGAATTAAAAGAGGCGATGTGTCAAAGCGTAGATTTCTACATCGAAACTTGTGAAAAAGAAGGCAAAAAGACTAAGAAAAGTTATTCGGGCAAATTGCTTTTTCGACTGCCTGACAAACTTCACGCCGAAATCGCCGAAGCCGCCACGCGCGAAGGCAAAAGCATTAACGAGTGGGGCAAAAGGGTTTTTGAAATGGCGGTGAAAAAGTAAATATCAGACGAAAAAATTATGTCTATCGCCAACACACAATCGAAAACTATTTTTGAAGCGGGCATTGTCGAATCGAATGACCAAACGCAGGCGCGGGTCGAGAACTTGAAACAGCTCGAAAAGATTATCGGGAACAGCTATCCGAATAAATTCGCGCGTTCGGCAATCAGCGGCGCGGAAGATACGATTTCAAATGTTTTGAAAATCGCGCCCGTTACGGAAATCGTCGCGGAAATCAAGGCGCACATTTCGACGCTCAAGGAAAAGGAACGTCCCGCGCCGGAATTAAAGGAACGACTGAACGCGCAATTAAAAGAACTCGGCACGATTCGCGTCGCGGGCAGATTGACCACGCCTTTGCGCGGAAACTTTGTGCATCTGACCGACGGAAAAAACAAACTTCAGATTTACTGCAAGAAGGGAGGTTTTTCGCTGGTGAAAAACGACGCGGAAAACTCGCTCGACGCGGAAAATGCGTGGACGGTTTATCAAACGCTCGACCAGGGCGATTTCGTCGGCGTTGAAGGTTATCTGTTTTTGACGAACACGGGCGAGCTTTCGGTTCACGTTGAAACTTTGCAGTTCTTATCGAAATCGCTGATGCCGATGCCCGACAAGATGCACGGCATTGCGGACGCGGAATTGCAAAGGCGTTATCGTTATGCTGATTTGATTGCCGATTCGCTCAAAGTCGAACATAAAGAAGGCGAACTGACGACCAGAGAAGTTTTTGAACGCCGCGCCAAATTAATCAGCGGAATGCGCCATTTTCTCGACGATCACGATTTTATCGAAGTCGAAACGCCGATGCTCACGCCGAAGGCGACGGGCGCGGCGGCGAAACCGTTTGCGACGCATCACAACGCGCTCGACATCACGCTTTACGCCCGCATCGCGCCGGAACTTTATTTGAAACGTCTGACCGTCGGCGGTTTTGAAAAGGTCTATGAATTAAACCGCAATTTCCGCAACGAAGGTTTATCGCACAAACACAATCCCGAATTCACGATGCTCGAATTTTACTGCGCCTATATGGACGTGAATGGAATGATGGATTTCGCCGAAGCGATGATTAAAGAATCGGTGCGTAAAGCGACGGGCGGAAGTTTGCAGGTGAAATACGACGGACGCGAGATTGATTTTTCAAAGTTTGAAAGATTGACGATGAAAGAAGCGATAGCAAACTACTTTCCTAAATATTTAATTCCTGATTTTCAAATTTCTTGGCTCGACGACAAATTCAAACTGTCATTGCTTAAAGAATTTGCTCGCATTTTCGCGGTGAGAGGAATCTTTTACAATATTGAAAGCAATGTTACGACTTACAAATTAGATGCAAAAGTATTTGTCGGAAATTCTAACGAAGAAATTGCTTTGAGAATTTCAGATTCAAAAAATCCGCAGGAATGGTTCAATTCTTTCACCACAGAATCTATTGAAGCAAATAGCATCAATTCGGGAGCTAATCTGATTCAACTTTTTGAAATATTTGCTGAACCGAATTTGATTCAACCGACCTTCATCATAGATTACCCGAAATCAATTTCGCCTTTGTCGAAAGCGTCGCCGGAGAATCCGCAGATTGCCGAGCGGTTTGAATTGTTTATCAACGGGATGGAATGCGCCAACGGGTTTTCGGAACTCAACGATCCGCAGGAACAATACGAGCGATTTGTTGACCAGATGAAAGAACGCGAAACCGGCGACGAGGAAGCGATGGTTTTGGACGAAGATTACATTCGCGCCCTCGCTTACGGAATGCCGCCCGCCGCCGGAATCGGCATCGGGATTGATCGCCTCGTGATGCTTTTGACGAACAAACATTCGATTCGTGATGTGATACTTTTCCCGCATCTGCGACCCGAACGGCGCGACGCGGCAGACGCAAACGACGGCGCGGCGACCGAATGATAGAATCTTTCTCAAAGATAGTAAGCAAGCGTTCTGAGTTCCAGCTTTAGCTAGCTTTTACCGATAGCAAGCCAGCTAAAGCTGGAACTCAGAACGCGCACGTAGATTCAAACTTGAACCGCTCTAAAGTCGGAGGCAATTTATCGAGCATTACTTTGTAGTTCACGAACTAATAGACATTATCGGAAATAAGCAGAGAGACAGAAACTATTCATTGTTCACTATTCACTATTTTTCGATGAAAGTCAGTTAATAGTGAACAATGAATAGTGAATAATGAGAACTCCGCCAGACATTCCTTTATTTCCGATAATGTCTAATAAATAAATCGGCGTTCGGCAAACTGAAAATCGCTCGAAGCATCGTCTAAGCGGCGCGAAACTTTATAAAGCCGCATAAAACGGGCGCGAATTCGCTCGAAACGCCGTGAACTTTGACAAAACATTCGTCGAGATGCGCGAAACACTGTGAACTTTGACAAAACATCGTGTAAATCGCGCAAAACGCCGTGAACTTGCGCGAAACACTCGTTGACTTGCGCGAAACATCGTGAACTTTGACGAAACAGCCGTTGACTTGCATAAAACATCGTGAACTTTGATGAAACATCGCGCAGACGGCTCGAAACATCGTAGACTTTGGCGGCGCGGCGCAAATTTCGGTTGCCGCGTTGTTTTTGAAAATCAAAAAGGAAAATTAAAAGGATAAATGAGATAATAAGACACGAAATTTAATCAAGGGAGACGAGAAAAATGGCACAGAAAAAAGACGACGTATTTAACGAGAGCGAAAAAGACACGACCGCGACGGGACGCGATTTGCCGACGGGCGACGGCACGGTTTCCGACGAAGATATTGACGCGATTGACGGCGACCAAGGCGACAAGCCGATTGGACAAGACCATTCGCTCGAAAATTACGAAGACAGCGAACCGCGAAGCGGCGTGGGCGCGATTCAAGATAGCTCGCTGATCAAGGAAAACATCGCGCACATCGAAGACGCGGAGTAAAATTATGGAATTCAAAAATACCGAATCGCAAATCGAAGGCATCAAGGAAATCTTCGCCGAAGCCGAACGCGAAGATAATTGGAACTTAAAAGACGAAATGCTTTACAGCTATTATTTCGTTGACAAAAGCGTTGATAAATTAGAAAAACTCGGCTTGAAACTCGAAGCCGACGGCTACGATTTTATTGATATTTTTGAACTCGGCGACGAAGAAACCGACCAGCCGACGGGCGAATATCTGCTGCACATTGATAAGGTCGAAACGCACACGCCCGAATCTTTGGCGCAGCGCAACGTCGAGTTTCAAACGCTCGCCGACGAGTTTGAAATCGAAACCTACGACGGCTGGGAATTCGGCGAAATCGGCGACGAGGACGACGAGGAAGACGAAGACGAAGAAGATTGAAGCCCGTGCAGATTAGAAAAATAACCATTCGGAATAGATTCGAGATTTTATCTTTCAGTTATTATCTTTCATCTCTCATCTATTCCGAATTTGATAGTCGGAGCGCGGACGGCTCGTCCGCCCGTTCGAGCGAAGCGAGAACGGAAAACGCTCGGTTTCCATTCAGGTTTTAGGAAATCGCGGCGCATACGCCGTTTTTCGCTTCGCTTAAACGGCAGGCGGACGAGCCGTCCGCGCTCCGACATTTTGTGAATTGAAAAACTCCGACGAACAAAACAAGCCTTTTCCAGAGCCGGAAAGCGTCGAAACTTTGCGCCTTTGGCAAATGATTTTCTTAGGCAAAGGCACGTTTGTTCGCCAACTTCTGCACGCTTTTATCAGCATCGCGCTCCGGCTTTTTTTTCGCTGCATCGAAGCCGTTAACGTCGAAAGCGTTCCGAAAACCGGCGCGATAATCTTCGTTCTCAATCACCCGAACGGACTCGTTGATCCCGCGCTCGTTTTCGTTTCGCTCGCCCGGCGCGTTTCGTTTCTCGCCAAATCCACGCTTTACGCCAATCGGTTTGCCGCGTTTATTTTGCGGACGTTCGAGATTCTGCCCGTCTATCGGCGCAGCGACGCGGCGGGCGATATGGAGAAAAATCGTTCGACATTTGAAAACTGTTTCGAGCTTCTCAAACGCGGTCGCTGTATCGCCATTTTTCCCGAAGGCATTTCGCACGACGCAACCGAATTGAAGCCGATGAAAACCGGCGCGGCGCGAATCGCGCTCGGAGCTTTAGCCGTCGGCGAAAACGCGGCGAATAATCAATTGAAAATTATGGCGGTCGGACTTTATTACACTTCCAAAACCGCCTTTCGGAGCGAGGCATTGATTCGTTACGGTGAGATATTGGAGGTCGAACCCGTCGCACTTGACGAAGCGGGTGAGCCGCCGCGCGATGCGGTTTTGCATTTGACGAATAAAATCGAAACCGCTTTGCGCCGCGTAACTTTGAATCTCGAAACGCCGGAAGAACTCGACACGATTCTCAAAGCCGAAGCGTTGTTCTCGTCCGTTTATGAAAATCTGATTTTCAAACAAACCCTAACGCAGACGGTCGAAAGACTGCAAAATCTGGCGGAAAAATATCGTCTGCTGCGGCGCGAAAATCCCGAACAAATCGCCCGTCTGCGCGAGCGCGTCGAACGCTACGAAAACAAATTGCGGACGAGCGGTTTGACGGTCGAAAGCCTTTCGGTTTTGCAGCATCCGACGTGGTATGTTTTTCGTTATTTGATTTTGCGCGTCGCGCTTTTAATCGTTCTCGCGCCGCTCTCGATTGCCGGCGCGTTCGTTCATTCGCCCGCCTATCTTTTTTCCAACGTCGTCGGTTTGCTGTTCAAAAAACACGGCGACGACGCAGCCGGTTCGACTTATAAAATTCTCGCCGCGTGCGCCGCGATGCCATTCACTTGGCTGTTTATCGCGCTCGTCGTTTTATATTTTTTCGGCTGGCAATTCGCGCTTCTCTCGATTCCTTTGACGATTATTTGCGGCTACGTCGCGTTGCGAAGCGTGGAAACGCTCGTAGATTTGCGCGTCTGGATAAAGTCGGCGTGGCTTCTGTTTCGTGAACGCGCGTTGTTTTTGCGTCTGCTCGTCGAAAGAAAAACTTTGCAAAAGGAAATCGGCGGGATAATCGAAAAGGAATGATTTAGCCGCGAACAAACACGAAAAATCACGAACGGTAAATCAAAAGAATTTTCCGTGTTCTTTCGTGTTCCTTTGTGGATAAAAGTTTTCCTAACTCTTCTGAAATTCCGCGACGAAGGCGTAGCTTTTATAAATCGAATCAACCGACAACGCGCCCGCGCCGCGCCTTTCCAAATCTTCGAGATGCGGCAGTAATTCCTTCGGATAGACGACGTGAAATTGCTTGAGCCAACCCGTCAAAATTCGCCGAAACCACGCCGGCAAATCTCTTTGGTCGTAAAAATCTACGACGTATAAACTGCCGCCGCTTTTCAAATTGTTCAAAGCATTTTCGATGGCTTCGCGCCAAACGGGAATCATCGAAATCGAATAAGAAAAATAAATAAGATCGAAAGGCGTTTCCAGATTGAAGGTTTTTCGATAATCGAAATCGTCGGCAAGCGCGGTTTTTAAGTTTATGTTCTCCAAATCTTGCGCGTCAACTTTTGCCTGTGCCGTTTCCAGCATCGCGCTCGAAGCGTCGAGACCGTAAAGGTTTGAAGCGGGAAATTTCTTCGCCAAAGCAATCAAATTTCTGCCCGTGCCGCAGCCGATTTCCAAAACATTCGCGTCCGTTTCAATCTCCATTCGAGCGACGAGTTGGTCGCGTCCGAGCAGATAATACTTGCGCGTCGCATCGTAAAAATATCGCTGGTGGCGATACATTCGATTCATTTTCTCGAAGGCGTTCGACATAAGATTTTTGCCACAGAGAACACAGAGAGTTTTACAATTTCCCTCTGTGTTCCCTGTGAACTCTGTGGCTAATTCCTCAAAATATAAAGATGAAAACCGCCGTAAATCGAAGCGCGGTCTTGTTTGAATAGTTCACGCGAAAATTCTTTTTGATAATCGAATTTCGCTCGCAAATTCATCGGCAAATTTTTCTCGATTGGCGAAGCCGCGCCCGCCGTGCGAAAAATTATCCGCGAACCGGTTTCGCCTTTTTCGGCGATTGCCTGCCAGAGTTCGGTCAACGCTTCGGCGTTCATCCAATCCTGCGCGTCGAGAAAAACGAAGCGGTTAGACGCGCCGACCGCTTCGCTTCTTATTTCTTCGGTTACCGAGCCGATTTTCGTTTTGATGCGGTCGGCGTTTCGCTTGAGCGTTTCGTAATTTTCCCGTTTCAAATACTCTGGAACGGCGCGGCGTTTTTCCGTGTCGTAGCGGCGGGCGAAGGCTTGCCAAGCGAAATAATTTTCCTCAATCGGAAAGGCGCAAGCGAGCCGCTCGCAGCGTTCTTTATAGACATCAATCAAGTTTCCGCCTTCGGGCAAATCATTGACAATCTCGTCGTATTGCTGCGGCGGAACGCCAAGTCCGAACATCGTTACAGGCATTTTGCCGATGATTTTAAATACGAACGAATCGAAAAACGGGGCGATAAATTTGCCGTAAAGCGCGGCTTGTTCTTCGAGCGTTCGCGCCTTTAAAACTTCGTCGGGTCGGCAGCCGAGAAAGTTGGCGAATCGGTGAAAAAAACGCAGAAAATATCCGCTCCGCGAATGATTGTAAAGTCCGCCTCGCGCAAAATAATTTATGCGTTTCCCGTAAAATAACTTTCCGAAAAATCCGTTGCCGTTCCAAAATCGTTTCGTCGCTTCGTCCAAGTTTGGCGCAATATATTTTTTGTAATTTTCGACGTTTGCGGGGTGTTTGCCGCAGCCGAAAAAATTAAAAAAATCTTCGTAAGTCGGAAGGAATACGAGCGCGGCGATTTTCAAATCAAGCAGGTAAATATGGTGGCGATTCAAATCAACCGCCGTTACGGACGCGGGATTTTCGAGCAAATAATTAAGCGCATTGCAGCCGCCGGAAGAGATTGTCAACACGCGCGAATTTTCATTCAATCGCAAAGCCTGCAAATCAACGCGCGGGTCCTCCCAGATTTGATTGTAGACGAACGCATCGAACCAAACGGCGAACATTTTTTGCAGGACGCTTTGTTTTTTTGAAGAGTGTTTTTGCTTGACCGCATCGAGAACCAAATGTTCGGAATTCATATTTTAATTCTTGAAAATTCCTTTGCTGTTCGGAATCGCGCTGCCGCGCAGACATCGCTTCGGGAAACCTAAAAGCGCGTCAATCTTGCGTTCAAATTCGTCGGAAATGTGATGTTCGAGCCGCTCGGCTTCGTCGTGAACGAAACGCGAGTCGTATTTCAAAATCCGCGTCAGAAAAAGCTCTAAAAGTCGGTGGCGGCGCACGACTTTTAATGCCGCCTTGCGTCCCTTCGTCGTTAATCGAACGCCGTAATAAGGCGTGTGCGCGACAAGCATCTGACGCTCCATCTGTTTGAGCATTCGTGAAACGGCGGGCGGACTGACGCACAGCATCTCCGCCAAATCTTTCGTCGCGGCTTCGCGCTTTTCTTCGGCGCGGCGTTCCGATAAACTCCAAATCGCTTTCAGATAATCTTCTTTCGAGACGGTAAGTTTATTTTGATTTTTCATCGTTTTGATAGTATCTCAAATTTCGTGACCAGAAGATAACCACGAAACAACACGAAGAAACACGAATTTCATTGGCTTTTTTCGTGTTCCTTCGCAATCGAAATTCCTTCAAAAAAAATTCATTGTAAAATCTGAGAGCCATAATAATCTTCTTGATTTCAAATAAATGAACTGCGGTTAAAAATTATTAACTGTGGTTAATTTCAGCGTGAAAAATTTTCGCAAGCAAATTATTTAAATGTGATTTGCTTGCGAAAATAATTGCGCCAACTATTTTTTAATAAACAAACCGGCAATCGCCAGCACTTGGTCTTTCGACAGAGGCTCGTCAAATGCTTCGGAAATGCTGGAAGCAGGAAGTTTCGTTACTGTTTCCAGAACTACGCCGCCCTGCGATGTTTTGCCTTCTCCGAAATAAACGGGGTCGGTTGCCGCCGGCAGCGTTCCGCGCGAATCGCCGGTAATCCAGCCTTTCTCGCCGCGCAAGCGTCTGACTTCCGCCGCGTGCCGTGCTTCGACCGAATGAATTTGCAGCGCGGTCGTCAAAATTTTCGCGTTGTCCTTCAAATTTCCCGCTTGACCTTTGTAAGCGCGAACGCCGGTGTCTTCTAACGCCTGCGAGACCGCCAAAAATGTTTGATAGTTTCTGAACACATCGCCGAACGCGCCGCCCGCCGTGAAATCGAAATTCGGTTTTTGCGCGGCTTTGCTGCCGAGAACCGATTTCAGAAGCGCGACGTGCGCGGTTTCGTGTTTGCTGATTTGCTCGAAAACGCTGCGCGTATCACGCGGAATCAAGCCGGACGAACCGACCGCCGTGCGGTAAAATTCGTCTTCGAGATATTCCAGAGTCAAAGCGAAATTCAAAACGTCAACGATTTTTCCGGGCAATTTATCGTCTTTCCCGTAAGACGTTCCGGCAAGTGCGCCGAAGGAAACAATCGTCGAGCCGAGCGCGCCGGTCAATGCTTTAGCCTTTTGAATCGGCTCGCGCGATGCGGTCATTTCCTTTATGTAATCGGGTTCAACCGATTCTAATAGTGGTTTATTATCTGTCATTTTCTCCTCCTTTTAGCGTTTCGGTTGTGGTAATTTCTTTGCCGTAACCGGCGTTTTGATAAACGGCGCGGCGGCGGTCAAAACTTCGGCGGGCGTTCTGGCTTTGTCCAAGCCGTTTGAATCAACCGCATCATCGCCCGCAAAAGCCGACGACATCGGCGACAGCAAATCTCGAATCACAGCGGCGTGTCTGGCTTCGACCGAAACGATTTTGCCAGCCATCAGCAGAAAATCGGGATTCTTTAATAATTGTCCCGCGCCGTTATAAGCCGAGACTCCCAAATCTTCAAACGTCTTTGCCGTGCCGAGAACGCTTTCGCGGCTGCCGAAATTGATTGCCGTAAAATTGACCTGCAAGCCCGGAATCGCTTTTTTGCCGAGCGCGGCTTTGAAAAATTCGCGGTGCGCGATTTCGTGGTCGCGGATGTCGCTCAGAATTTGCCGTTCCGCCGAATCCATTCCCGAATACGGCGTGCTGACGACCTGCGTGTAAAACGCCGCTTCGAGTTGTTCGAGCGCGTAGGCGTAATTCAAAATTCCGAAATCGCCTTTGCCCAAATCAACCGTATCGGATTTGTCGCTCTCGATTGGCAGACCTAAAAAAGCCGACTTCGCGCTCAACGATTCGGGATTTAACGCCCCGAAAGCGAAAGCCGTCAAAGCGGCGGCACTCGAAAACTTTAAAAAATTCCGTCGTGAAGTTAATTTCTCGATGTTCAATTCAAGAGCGTTTTCTTCATCGCCGGATTTAAGAATCTTTGTCATTTTTTTCCTCCAAATTTGATTTGCTCAGATTGAAAAGGTTATTTCCAATCCGATAAAAAACTTACGCGCATTATTTTTGATAAATCGAACCGCCCCGTCTTCAAAGCAAAACCGATTTATTACCGTAACCACGCTTAATTTTTAATTCGCTCGATTTTGTCGAATGGATTCAATAAAATGATAATTGAGTCAAAACGGAGAATTATTCGTTCGTTAAAACAAGCACAGGGTCAATGTCGGAGGCTCGCCACGCTGGATAAAGCGCGCCGACGAGGCTTCCGCCGACGGCAATCAGAACGGCGGTTAAAATCCAGCCGCGGCTGAATTCAAATTGCAAATCGAAACTTTTGCTGATGACGAACGAAGCGAGATATGAAACTGCAAAACCGAGCAGAACGCCGAGTATGCCGATGAAAAACGCTTCGCCTTCGATGACGCGAATGACGAAACTTTTCGACGCGCCCAAAGATTTCAAAATGCCGATTTCCTTGCGACGTTCGGTGATTGTCGTATACATCGAAAGCAGAACGAAAATCGTCGAGACGAACGCGCCGAGTCCGACGAGAACTTTTAAGAATGTATTCAAAGCGGGAATTCGGTCTTGCGCGTCAATTATCAAATCGCGCGTCAGATTGATTTTATTGCCGGGCAAAACTTGGTTGATGCGGGCGGCAACCGCGTCAACGTCCGCGCCGTCTTTTATTTTCACCAAAATATATGTGCATTTGTCGGTTTGCAGAACGTCCTGCATGGCGGCGAGCGACATCTTTATTCTCGCGCCCGACGGCGGCGCGAACACGCCGACGATTTTATATTTTCTATCGCCGAAAAGCTCCATCGCATCGCCCACGTTTAGCTTATCGTCAATCGCCTGCCGCTCGTCTATCACGATTTCGTCGTTAGCGTTCGGAGCGCGACCTTTAACGATTCGTATATCGTTCATCGCGGCGAACGGCTGCCATTCAACGCCGTCGAGTTGGCGAAGTCCCCAGCGTCCGGTCGTATCCGGCGTGATATAGCGAATCACCGGAACGGTTGACTCGACACCTTCGATTTCCGATAATTTTTGCGCGTAGGTCGTGCTGACCGAAGCATTGGAACTTGTAAGTTCCATCGCGCCCGGTCGCGTGAAAATAATTTCCGCCTTCAAATTAAAAGCGCGGCTCGCCATATCATCCGACACGCCACGCGCCAAACCCGTAAAAAGCGTAATCAAAACGACGCTCAACGCCACGCCGACAACGCTTATCAGCGTGCGGAACGGGCGAGTTTTTAAGTTGGCTAAAACCAATTCGAGCATTTATTCGGAGAGCGCGATTTTGTCCAACGCTTCGCTGGCTTCGGAGATTCTTTGCGCTATTTTTTCGCGTGTCGGTTCGTCGAGTTCGGGAAGCCTGGACTTGAGATTTTTGATTCGCGCAAGATTCGATTCCAAAAAAGCGAGTTCTTATTCAAATACTTCGTCCAAAGTTTCATCATCTTCGATAATCGGATTTTTCGTATCTACCTTGCCGTAAAATTTTCCGCGCTCGCCTTTGCTTAAATTGTATTCTTTAGAAATCGTAACTTTCATTGTCAACCTTTTAGACGAAAAATTTATTATAGCTCGACTTAATATAAAGCGAAAATTCGGTGAGTGCGATAAACGTAAAGTGTTTTTTTTTTTACACTTACGCCGACAACAACTTGACAAGTGATGTAATAGCTGATAGCGTTCGTATATCTTAAATTGGCAACTTGGAGTTTTTATATGTTGTCGGCTTGCTTCTCGCATCTAATTCAAATAAACCTCTTTCCCTCGAACGAGAAAATAGAGTTTAATCTTTTTTGCAAAAGTGAAGCAAAAAATTTAAGAAAATTTCTAAATAAAAAAGCCTTGAGATTATTATAAGTAACCTTAAGGCTTTTTTATTTTAAGTGCTTCTGCTGTGTTTTGGACAACAGACGCTAACCTAAAGCATTAGTATCATAACGTAAAACATAGCAAAAGCTCAACTATAACTGAAAATTAGATTAGTAATGCGTTTATTTTTAGTCGTCCACTATTGTATTTAGTTTTCTTAAATTATAAATGAGGAGCAAAAAATGTTTTATTCAAAGTTCGGCATCCTCGATGTCGTAAACAGCAAATCTCAGCCGAGAATTAAAACAAAAACAATTCCAGCCCGTCTAAACCAAAGACAATTCAATTTGAGGGGGAAAATCTTATGCGTTTAAAATTACTTGTTGGTTCGCTTTTCGTCGTTATCATTGTTGCCGCTTGCTTCGTAGCAAGTTCATGGAACAACACTTCAGCGAAAACCGAAGGTACGATTTCAACCACTGCTGAACCGAAGTTGCAAAATTCGTCCAGCACAAATAATCAAGCTAATCCTGATGACATTCCCGATAGGTTAGCCTATATGCTACTTTTTCGATTTTTGTCGAATTCTTCGCAGTCACAAGACGAAAATGTGCGAAGACAAGCCCGCGTTTATCTGAAGAGAACGCCAATCGGCAGACAAAGTTGTAACACTTGTGCAGTCCCAGACCCAGCAGCAGAAGCAGATATTTCTGTTTTAATCGCTGCGGCAAATGAATTTCAGCAGCGCGTCGATATTCTCGACCAGCAAGCCACGCGACTGAAAAGGCAAAATCGAGTTAATCCAAATCCAAATATAACAGCCCAACTCGCTCAGTTACAGCAACGGAAAGAGGCACTTGCCGACACTATAATTGCTGCTCTGCCCGGACGCTTGAGCAATGAAGGCAGGCAAGGGTTACAGCGATTCATTCGTGAATATGTCAAAAGAGGAATTAAGCTAAATTAGGAGGAAAATTATGAAGTTAAATGAAAACATTTTTGCAATTTGTCGAAGCAACACGAAAACTGCCTGCATATTATTTACGGGAGGATTTTTGCTTATCTTGATGACAACAGCGATTTACAGCCAATCAACTTACTCTGATATGTGGATTGATGACTCAAACCTGGATGAAGATGGCAACGGACAGGCTTTTATGGTTGGGCGTGGTGTCAGCGAAATTAACTACGTTGACGAAGACGGAGTTGAAGTCGAAACGACGATTACAAGTCCGAACGGGCGTACTACAATGAGCGGCGCGTTCGGTGAAGTTTCAGCACAAGCCGACGCACGCTTGCTTATAGACTTTAACGACATTGGCGAATTTTCTATTGGGGTTGAGCGATTCGCTATGTGCAATAACGGTTATGACGGAGGTGGTGATGACGGCATATTGATAAGACATGGAGTAAATAGTGCCGGCGGACTTTGGTGGCGACCCGCCGGATACCGGCGTTGTCCCAGAAATAGCTATATTGCAAATAGCTTAGGTTTCATCGGAACATATGCACAGGGCTTTAGATTCATAGAAATTGTTGGCGAGGGTTATTACGAATACGGACTTTCTTGTATTGGGACTTGCTCGCAGCAGAAGCGATACCAGCATTTCTCATCTTACAAAGGTCCGTATTTACAGTGCAATGGAATTTATTTTGTCATTTTCGGAAATAGAATTTGCATAGCCCCTTGTAGTCGGTCTGAAACTGAACCATATTGTACTTAGCTTGAATTTCAAAAAATACTCTGTCGTGGTTTCAAACGGCATTGCCGATTAAAATAGAGCTAGAAACTCTGTGTGCAACTTTTTCTTATAAGTCGTTGATTCTACGTTAAGCGAAAATGGGAAAATCGCAAATGCACCTATTTTCGTTCAATAAAATGGCTATGAAAAAAAGTTACACACGGAGTTAATTAACAGATTACCGCCTAAAATGCTAACAAATTATGAATTCTAAAGTTGATTCTGGCTGTAAGGAGTTTTTAGAAGCCATAGCAAACGAAGATAGGGCTGCCGTAATCGCTTTGCTCCAAGATAAACAAAATAATAATTGCAGAAATGAAGCTGGCGTAACGGGTTTAATGATTGCTGCTGACCGTGGCTATGATGAAATTATAAAAAACCTTCTTGAAGCTGGAGCAGAAATAGACGCTAAAGATTACGGAGGCATGACCGCTTTAATGACAGCCGCGTGTAGCGGAAAAGCGTCTTGTGTAAAAATTCTGTTAGAGATGCGTAGCGATGTGCGAATCTTAGCTAATGATGGCTCAAGTCCTTTAATGTATGCAGTATTGTCAGGACAACCTGAAGTTGTAAAACTTTTACTCGACGCTGGCGCAAGCACAGACATAATAAATAATTGCGGTATGACGGCATTGAAACTTGCGATAGATAATCGCTATCGTAATATTTGGCAGATGCTTAAAAGAACTCCAGATAATGATTACACTAAAATAATAAAACTTCTTGAGGGAAAAACTAAATTTGACCGGCAACAGTTTGACTATTAAATTGATGCCGAACAAATCATTAGATGCAAGGCGAGAGCAA
>JBPCMK010000084.1:0-7305 GCA_051002375.1 Pyrinomonadaceae bacterium
TGCCAAATGCAAACGCGGTCGCGGAGCGGCGCAGAAAACTATCGTCTTCGGTATCTATAAGCGCAACGGACGAGTCTATACGGAAATCGTCCCGAACGTGACCAAAGACACACTGTTGCAAATAGTTAAAGGCAAAGTGTCGCTTGATTCAACGATTCATACCGACGGCTTTCGTTCCTATGACGGTATCGTTCACCTCGGCTATCAAAAGCATTATCGAATACTTCATTCAGAGGGACAGTTCGCCATCGGCAGCAATCACATCAACGGCATCGAAGGCTTCTGGGGCTTTGCCAAAGTGCGCTTAACCAAGTTTCGCGGATTATCAAAAAACAGTTTTTATTTTCATTTGAAAGAGTGCGAGTTTCGCTTCAATTACAGAGAAGAAAATCTCTACTCTTTACTTTTGAAAATTACAAAAGATAATGGTCTTATCTAGTCTTGACCCAAAATTATTTGCGCCCGAAGTCAAAAGTGTAGCGCAATAAAAATGTATGGCGCGGCGATGTTTGCCCGTAATCGGTCGTCAAAATATACTGGAAAACGAAATTCGGCTTGAGCCGATAACCGATGCCGTAGTTTGAATAAACGTCCGTGTAAAAATCTTTCGTCCGTCCGCTTGCTTCAAAAATACCGTCGGTCTTTAAACATCGCCCGGAACGGTAGGGGGAAAATGATTTATCGGCGGTGCGCGAATTGGTAATCGTGAGAACTGACGCGCTGACAAAAAGATTGCGCCAAACGTCCGTCTGCACTGCGGCGTGAAGCGAAAGAAAACGCGCCCGCCCGCGCTCTGATTCGAGCAGAATGCCGGTAAAATCTTCGGCTCGCTGCTGTTTTGTATTTATCAAACCACCCGCGACATCAAAGCTGAAAATCGTGCGCGGACGCAGAACATAACCCAAGCCGAAGCCGAGCGTGGCTCGATTCGTGATGTCGCGTTCAGTCGAATTAACAATCACCGAACGACGCAAAGTTTCGTTCGCCCGCCCGAACAGTAAAGTTCCTTCCGCGCCGTAAAAAAGGCGACGTGAAAACGCTCCGCGCAGACGAAAGCCGATTTCCGAAGTGCCGCCTTTCGATTTGATTTCGTCGTTCGGCTGCATCACGCCGTTGACGAAGCGAAAACGGTCAGCGTCGCTGCCCGCGCTCTTGCCGTAACGATAAAACGCGCCGAATTTCATCGTCCCGAAATCGTGTTTGATGCCGAAAGTCAGGCGCGTTCGATTGACCGCCGAACGCGAAGAAATCTGCGTGGCGCGGACTAACCCGAACGCATCGCGCTCGGTAATATTCTGGTCTAAATTCCCGTGTGAATAAAGCCGTTCGAGGCTGAACCCGACGCTCGTCTGATCGCGGCTGCCGAAATGACGGGCGAAAATGAACGAACCTGTCAAAAGATTGCCGCCCGTCGCGCCCGTCGTCGAGCGAAATCCGGTTGCGCCGACGGGAAACGGCGGCGAATCGAGCGAAGAATTTTCATCCACCGTGAGCGACTGCAAACCGTTGCGGACGTAACCGAAACTTCCGCCAAAGACGGCGCGAAATCTTTTGACCGGAACAAAAAACGCTGCTTCGGGAACGAATCCGTAATCAACCGGACGCGGGTTTTTCAAACCAAAACGATTCCGCAAATCCTCTTCCGCGCTTCTCGAACCGTTGATGGACGGCACAACGTAAATGCGTCCCTCCACGCTCGTAAAAGAATCGGCGTAAGCGGGATTTTCAAAACTATCGAGATACGGGTCGGGAAAGGCGGTGAAGCGCGAAGGCAAAGCCGTTTCGCCCGTTTCGACGATGCTTTCGATAGAGCGTTCATAAACATTCGTCGCGCTGTTTGAAGTTTCGCTGTCGTCGTTTTTTTGATTCGCCGCATTCGACCTTTTTTGTTTGTCGCGCTCGCCGACATCTTTGGTCATCGCGCCCGACGCAAAAAAATCAATCGTAAAATTCGGACGAACAATTACGCTGCGTCCCGGTTCGGCAATCAGCGGTTTTGACGGATCGCGCAGACTGGCGACTTCGACCGCGCCTTCCGAAACAACCACTTGGGTTTCGCCGAAAGCGGCGACGTTGACTTCAAAGACAGTTCCGCGCACGGCAATCGAAGCCGTCGGACTTTTAATGCGATAGGGATTCGGTTTGCCTTTGAAGTGATTGATTTTGACGCGGATTCTTCCAAGCGTGATTTGCAGTAATTCGCGCAGAGAAGCGGCGTTTTGGTAACTGCCGATGATGACAAGCGAGCCGGGCAGAACGACGACTTGACTGCCGTCGGTCAAATCAATAACGACGCGCCCGCCGCCTCTGGTATCAATCTCGTTGCCGGGCGCGAGCGTCGCGCCGTTCGTCAATCGCGCATTGTTCCGTCCATTGCCGGAAAGCGTCGCCGAGCCTTTCACACTCGTTACGCGGGCTTCAACCGTCGAACTTTGGGCGTAAACTTTATGGGAATTTTCCGCCGCGACAAATGCCGCCGCAATCGCCAGCCACAAACCGAACAAAGACCAAATTTTTCTCGAATTATTCCGCATTCCGATAAAAAACGATTGAATCGAAACCGTTTTACCACAAACTAAAGTATTGCACAGCCGTTCCTTAAACTTCTTCGGCGGTTTCCGATTTGTCGTCTTCATCGGAAGCATACAAATCATAACGGGCGATAAGCCGCTGAATCGTGCGGCGGTCAACTCCGAGTCTTTCAGCAGTTTTGCGCCGATTGCTGCCGGTTTCCGTTAAAGTTAAAACCAGATAACGCCGCTGCAATTCTTCGAGCGTCGGACGGTCGGCGAAAAGCTCGCGCAGATTTCCCGTCAAATTTCCGCCGTCTTTTGCGCTCACTGCGCCAATCACCGACGGCAGACAATCAAGCGTAATGACATTTCCGGTCGAAAGCGCGACGGCGCGAACAAGGGCGTTTTCGAGTTCGCGGACGTTGCCGGGAAATTTATAATTATCCAGCGCGTCCCAAATCTCGGCGGTCAAATGCGGCATAGATTCACCGTTGCTAATCTTTTGCAAAAAATGATTGACCAGCAGCGGAACATCGCCGAATCTCTCGCGGAGCGGCGGCAGTTCGACGGTCAAAACGCTCAGACGATAAAAAAGATCAGCTCGAAATTCGCCGGTTTCGCTCAACTTTCGCAAATCGGCGTTGCTCGCGCCAATCACGCGGACATCAACTTTGCGCGTTTCGGTCGCGCCGACGCGCCTAATTTCGCCCGATTGTAAAACGCGCAAAAGGCTCGCTTGAAAACCCGCGCTCGTCGAAGCGAGTTCGTCAAGAAAAATCGTGCCGCCGTTTGCTGCTTCAAAAAGTCCGGCGCGTGTCGAGTTCGCGCCCGTGAACGCTCCCTTTTCATAGCCGAAAAGTTCGGCTTCGAGCAGAGTGTCGGTCAAACCCGAACAATTTACCGACACGAATTTTTGTCGCGCGCGGTCGCTTAAATCGTGAACAGCGCGAGCAACTAATTCTTTGCCCGTTCCCGATTCGCCCGTGATTAAAACCGTCGCCGTCGTGCGGGCGGCAAAAGCGATCAGTTTATAAACCGCAACCATTTGAGGACTGCGCCCGACGAGACCAGATTCAGAGAATTTTTCGCTTAAATTTTCATCGCGTGCGCCAGTTTTTTTTCGCCTTTCGCGTCCGGCTTCGAGATGTCTTTGAAGCAAAGCGGCGACGGCGGAAATCTCGAACGGTTTGGCGATAAAATCGTTCGCGCCGAGTCCGATTGATTCAAAAGCCGTTTCGACCGAACCCTGCGCCGTCATCAAAATCACGGGCAGATCGGCGGCAAATTCGCGCACCGCTTTAACGACCGAAAAACCGTCGCCGTCCGGCATCAAAACGTCGCACAAAACGGCATCGAATTCACCTTTCGGCAGCAACGCGCAGGCTTCGCTTCCCGATTCCGCACTCGATACGCGAAAGCCTTTGAGCGACAAACCCGTTTCCAGCGTCAGACGGATTGCGGGTTCGTCGTCAACAATTAATATATGCGCTTTTTCCGTCATTTCTAAACCGTACTTTTGCTCGTGAAATACGCTAAAATGCGCGAATTTTCTCAATTACTCATTATTTTAACACTCCAAGCAAGGCTTCCAGAGCGGACTTAGAGCTTTGCGAGTTCGGGTTGACCGCACGGACTTCACGCAAAACTTTGTCAATCGCATTATCAATTTCAGTCCATTTTGCGCCGTTCATCGGTCTCAGACGCGCTTGGGCATTGTCCCATTCGTATTCGAGATCGCCGACGCGATTTTTTGCTCCGGCTAAATCGTTTTTATTTACAAAATCTAAAGTATCCTGGGTAGTTTTCCTGGACGAAGACAAATCGCCGAGCGGCGATGTCGGTGTTTTGGCGGCAGTTGTCGGACTGTTGGAATTTGTCGAACTTGTCGGATTAGCGGCTTGATCCGGCAAAGAAGTTTGCAACACGCTTTGCCGCCAGTAATATCCTCCGACCGAAACCGCGACTAAAAGCGTTACTACTGCCGCTGTTTGCAGAAGACCGTGGCGACCGGTTTCATCGGATTCTTCAACAATTTCAGGATCGTCAATGACATCCCATTTGGTAATTATCAGGAATACGACGGTAATTATAATAGCGGAAATAAAGATAACGCTCGTAATGGTCGCGCCGAGTCCCAATCCGCCGTGTGCCTGCGTTTGCGAAAGATAATCGCCGAGCGACGCGCCGAGCGGACGAGTCATAATATAAATCAGCCAGAACGCGAGAATTGAATTAAGTCCGAGTTTCCACGCAATCGCAAAGACGGCAATTACGCCGCAAACAATCACGCCGGTTGTAAAATATCCGAGTCCGAGACCCTCCGCCATCAAATCGCCCGAAGCCGTTCCCAAAGCAAAGGTAAAAAGAATCGCCGTCCAATAAAATATTTCCCGCTGTGTCGTAAAAATCGAGTGGATGGAAAGCGTTTTTTCCTTGGCATACCAAACGGCAAAAGTGATCGCCAGCAGAACGCTGAAAAAAATCGTGCTGAATTCGAGCGGCACACCCAGATTGTCGGTCATAATATCGGTTACAAGAGTCCCGAAAATACTGATTAAAACCACCGTCAGCCAGTAAATGACCGGAATATATTTTCTTGTCCTGATTTGGACGACGAGCGTGATGAGCAATAAAATGCCCATCACGACCGATGTGCCGGTCAATCCGAAATTCAAATTAACATTCAGAAAATCGGAAGCCGTTTCGCCGACCGTCGTGCATAAAACCTTGATAATCCAAAAAAACAGGGTTATTTGCGGAACTTTATTCAACATTTCTCCGGCAAAAGCCGTTGTTTCACTTTTTGATATGTTCATATTTTTTCACCAATTTTATTGAATCTGACTCTGCACCTTAATTATTGATAAAGTTAGATTTAATAATTTATATCGCTCTTTTTTGTGTTGGCGAAAGAAATTTTTCGCCATTCAATTAGCAATTTAAACTATCGCAGATAAACACAAGATTAATTTCTTCATCTTTTCGCCATATGCGGCAAATAAATCGTGAAAATTGAGCCTTTTTGTAGTTCGCTTTTAACCGTGATGCGCCCGCCGTGTAATTCAGTAATTTCCTGAGCTAACGCCAAACCGAGTCCCGTTCCGATAGTTTCCGCGCCCGCGCGTTTTTGCGGAACGCGGTAGAATTTCTCAAAAATGCGCGGCAGTTGTTCGACGGAAATTCCAAAACCCTCGTCGCGGACGATAATTTTTAATGCTTCATTATCACTGTCTGTTTCAATCGTAATTGTCGTTTTATCGGGGCTGTATTTTATCGCGTTGGCGACGATGTTGGTCACGGCTCGCGCCAAAAGTTCCGCGTCGGCATTGATGCTCGGCTGACCCGCTTGGAAACGGCGGACGATTTTCATTTCGCGTTTTGCGGCGAGCGGTTCGAGCAGGAGAAGCGTTTGCTCAATGACAACTTCCGCGTCAACCGGCGCGAAATGCGCCTTCTGCGCGCCCGATTCAAGCCTGGTGATGTCAAGATATTCGTTGACCATTCGCGCCAGCCGCTTCGATTCGTTGTTAATCGTCGCAAGCATTTTGTTTTGCGATGCGGGTTCGATTTCGTGTTCGGTCAAAAGCTCGCTCATCCCTTGAATCGCCGTCAGAGGTGTGCGAAGTTCGTGGGTGACGAGCGCGAGAAAGTCGTTTTTTGTCTGCTCTAACTCGCGGTGCTGGCTGACATCCGACAGCGCGGCGACGATGCCTAATGTTTCGTTAAAACCGTTCTCGTCCGACACGACCGCCGAAAGACGTAAAATATAGTAGCGCGGCGCATTTTGTCCGATGACAATTTCGCGTTCGATAGTTTTTTGGTCGTCGAATAAATCGTTGATTATCTCATCGTTCAAAAAAATCGCTGCGTCCGCGCTGTTTCCGGCTTCGGCAAGTCTTGAAAACAAATCGCTGCCGATCAATTTTCGCTCTGACAAACCGAGTATATTCGCCGCGCTACGGTTGGCGAAAGTGATGCGTCCGGCGGCATCAGCGATGAGCAAACCTTCTTCGAGCGAACGCAGAGCGCGGTCAACAAACAGCGAACGCGCAATCAAATCGCGCGACAAATAACCGAGCGTTTCGGTTTTCCATTCCAGACCGCGCGGCAAAAATTTATCGGCAGCAAAAGATTTTTTCGCATTCGCGTCTGTTGCCGAATTTGCATCGAAAGGCATTACAAATTCGTTTTGTCCGTTCGTCAAAAGACGTTTTTCGGCGGCAGCAAGTTCCGCAATTCGCTCGTCCAGATTGACGCTCGCGGCAAGCGAACGCCGGAGCAGCGCAAGCGGCGTTGCCACCGCAAAAGACGCAAGCATCGGCACAATCGGCGGAACTATGAATGCACGGGTAAATGCAAAATATGAACCGATCAAAATCAGCAAACACAACGCGCCCAAAAAGCCGATTTGTTTTAATACTTCAAATTTTCCTTCGGCGATTCCGGTCAAAAATATAACGAGCATCGCTACCAAAGCCGCGCATAAAGCAACTGTCCAATCAGATACGTTTTGATAAAATCGCCCGCGCAAAATTGTGTTGATTTCATTAGCGAGAATCTCCACGCCCGACATCAAATCGCCGTGCTGATCGCCTTCCGCATTTTCCGTGTGAACAAACGGCGTGGCAATTCTGTCGCCGAGAGTCGCGGCGGTCGCGCCGACCAAAACATATTTGCCGCGAAATCTTCCGGGCGAAATTTTCCCGTTCAAAACATCCGCGAAACTCACCGTTTGCGCCGCAAACGCGCCGCTCGCGCCGATGTAATCAATCAGCATTCTGAGCGGTTGAAT
>JBPCMK010000085.1:0-29193 GCA_051002375.1 Pyrinomonadaceae bacterium
GGTTACATCCGCCGTGTAAATGTCTTTCACGCAAACGCTCAAAACCGTCGGCGTGAAATTCGATTGATTTTTCAACCGCGCATAATTTTCCGGCGAAATGCGAATCCAAATCGAATCGTATTCGTAAAGTCCGGTTTGAAAAATTTCGCGGACGAAAACTTTTGAAGTCTTCGGCGCAGATTCGTTTTCAATCGTGATAATTTCCGCCGCGTCGCCCGCTTTCAAATCCGCTCGTTCGGCAAGTTCCTTGCCAACGGAAATTTCTAAAACTTGTTCGCTGTTCGCTGTTCGCTGTTCGCTGGTTTTTAACATTTGACGGTTGACGGTTGACGGTTGACGATTTTCATTTACTTGCAGAACCGCGTAATTTGTTGTTTGCTTTCCGATAACGACCGCGCTTTCGTAAGCGGTCGCGGAAACTGATTTGACGTTCTCTAAATTTTCGAGATTCGACTTGATTTGCTGCCAATTAAAAATCTCCGCGCCGTCGTTTGATGAAACGGAAATATGCGCCGTGTTCGCAAGAATTTTGTTTTGCATCTCGTCGGCAAAACCACGCGCCAGCGAGGAAGCGAGAATCAAGCTCGCCACACCCGCCGCGATTCCGACGACCGCGACAAGCGATGTAAAACGCGCTAAACTTTTTCGCCGCGCACGAAAATATCTGAGCGCGAGATTTATTTCAAAACGCATTCGATAATAGTAAATGAGAAATGAGAAATGAGAAATGAAAGGCGGAAGCCCGCGCGGAAGCAAGGGCGTTTTCAATGCGGGAAAATCGCTAATCCGAATCGCGCCAGACAATCAGCGGGCAGTCGAAATGCGGATGCTTGATGACGCTGACGTTCACTCTGAAGGCTTCGTGAATCGCGTCCGGCGTGAGAACTTTTTCGGGCGTGTCGAAGGCGAAAATTCGCCCGTTTTTGAGAATTAAAATTTGGTCGGCGTATTGCGCGGCGAGATTTAAATCGTGAAGAATTATCAAAACCGCCACGCCTTCTTTGGCAAAACGGCGGGCGATTTTCAAAGTGCTGTGCTGATGCGTCAAATCTAAATTTGAAGTCGGTTCGTCAAGCAGAAGATAGCGCGGCTCGCCGTTTCGAGATTCCCAAATTTGCGCCAGAACTCGCGCTAGATGAACGCGCTGACGCTCGCCGCCGGAAAGCGTCGGATAAATTCTTTGTTCCAAATCGAGCGCGTCAACTTCGGCAAGTGCGGCTCGCGCGATTCGGTAATCGGTTTCGCTCTCCGCGCCCGCGACGTGCGGAGCGCGTCCCATCAAAACGACTTCCAAAACAGTGAACGGAAAATTCAAAGTCGAATCTTGCGGCAAAACGGCGCGAACCTTGGCGCGATTCGTCAAAGTCCAATCGGCGAGCGATTTACCGCTCATCAAAACCGCGCCGCCCGTCGGAATTAAATCGCCGCACAAAACTTTTCGCAAAGTAGATTTGCCCGCGCCGTTTTGCCCGACAATCGCCAAAACTTCGCCGCCGCGCATCTCCATCGAAACCGCGTCGAGCAGTTTTTTTGAATTGATTTCAACCGTGATGTTTTCCGCTTTTATCAAAACAATTTTGATTTTGCCCACGAAATACACGAAACAAACGAAAAGTTTTTGTAAAAATTATTTTGAATAATTCTTTCGTGTCGTTCGTGTGTTTCGTGGGCTGAAAATTTCTTTCCAAATAACCTCTCAATGAATGACTCGCCATTTTCTATCTCGAAGCAGCAGCCACAAAAAAAACGGTGCGCCGACAATCGCTGTCAAAACGCCAATCGGCATTTCGGCGGGCGAAACTAAAGTCCGCGCCGTCAAATCTGCGGCGAGCAAAAGACACGCGCCAAGCAAAGCCGAACCCGGAAGAAGATAACGATGGTCGGGACCGATTATCAATCTTAAAAGATGCGGCACGACGAGTCCGACAAACGTAATCAACCCAGTAAAAGCGACGCTCGCGCCGACGGATAATGCGACTAAAACAATCGTTAATTTTTTTACGCGCTCGATGTCGAAACCGATATGACCGGCTTCGGATTCTCCCAAAAGCAGAGCGTTGAGCGGACGCGCCAGACGCGGAAAATAAAAAATCGGAATTAAAACAAACGGCGCGATTGCTAAAATCGTCGTCCAATTTCCGCCGCCGAGACTTCCCAATTTCCAAAACGTAAGGGAGCGAATCTGCGTGTCGGTCGCGTAAAAAGTCAGAAAACCGGAAAACGCCTGCGCGAGCGCGTTGATGGCGATTCCCGCCAACAGCAAAGTCGAAACAACGGTTTGTCCGGCGATTGTCGCCAGACGATAAATAATCAAAGTCGTAATGAGCGCACCGAGAAAAGCGAAAACGGGAAAAGCGAAAAGTTGAAAAACTGCGGGCAGAGAATATGAAACCGCGTCGCCGACGATGACGACAAAAGTCGCCGCGAGTGCCGCGCCGCTTGAAATTCCGACGAGACTCGGATCAGCCAATGGATTACGAAAAAGCCCTTGCATCGCCGCGCCGGAAATTCCTAAAGCCGCGCCGACCAAAAGACCGAGCGCGATGCGAGGCAGGCGAATATCAATCAAAGTCGCTTCCTGTTGCGCAGTGAAATCATACGGCAAATGAACGCCGAAATTTTTCAAGACGATGGCGAAAATTTGTTTTTGAGTAATTTCCACCGCGCCTTTGTCGGCGGAAACGAGAACGATAAAAATCAAAAGCAAAACCAGAGCGAGTAACACGACGCGCCCGCGCCGCGTTTTTAATTGCAGGCGCAAACCGGGAAAAAGGCGTGCGGCGAAATTGTCTTTCGCTTCGTTCATTCGGGGTTTAATGATAGCAGATTGACGAAGAAATTTTTCGGCGGATTTCAGATTACAAACCGCAAATCAGCAAGCGCGTGTAAATTTTCAATGTTCATTTTTCATTATCAATTATTTTCCAAAACAATGAAAAATTCAGAACGAAGAATGAAAAATTTATACGCGCTTCGCAGAAAGGTCGCCGAAAATTTACGGCGCGAGTTCGGGATGAAACTTGACGACGAGTTCGCGCACGGCTTTGCCGACACCGGGACCGAAGCCTTGAAAATACATATCCGAGACGGCGACGACGCGGCGATTTTTCCCCGCCGGAGTTAAAGCCGCGCCAGGAAATTTCAGCACGCCGTCCGTGCCGCCGCTGCGCTCGAAATTTTTTTCGGTCATCAAAATTATATCGGGCTGCGCGGCGACGACCGCTTCGTCGGTCATCTCCCGAAAGCCTGTAAAATCGGTCATCGCGTTTGCGCCGCCGGCGAGCTTTATCATTTCGTCAATCGTCGTTCCCGCGCCGCTCATCGTGGCGTTCGGCATATTTGGACCGCGCCCGACGAACATCACTTTCGGCGTGGTGGTTTTTCGTTCGAGCATCTTTGCGACTTCCACCATTTCCGAATCAATTTTATCGGTGAGCGTTTTTCCTTTTTCTTCCATTCCCAAAGCGCGGGCGATGATTTGAGTTTTTTGTTTCACAGTTTCGACGGTGTAATCGGGCGTTAAAGTCAAAACCGCGATTCCGGCGTTTCGCAGTTGGTCGAAAATCTGCGGCGGCGCGGAATCTGCGCCTAAAATTACGAGCGTCGGTTTGAGAGATAAAATTCCTTCGGCGGAGAGAGCGTTTCTCGCGCCGACGGTCGGCAGATTTTTCGATTCGGGAATGTATTCGCGGCTCGAATTATCAACCGCAATAACACGGTCGCCCGCGCCGAGCGCGTAAATCGTTTCGGTCGTCGCCGTGCCAATCGAGACGATGCGCGAACTGTCGTTAATCGTAACCGTTTTGCCGTCCGAATCGGTTACGCTGACGGCGTTGGCATTTGCGCTGTTGTTTGCCGCTGGACGGCAACCGCTCGAAATTAGAAGGCAAATTATGCAGATGAAAAGTATAAATTTAAGTTTCATATTCGATTCAAACAAAGCGGGCGAGGACAAGCCTCGCCCCTACGAATTTATTTAACGAGAGGTTCGTTAGTAACGAAACCGCACCTGAAATTGAATCTCGCGGCTTGGGTCAACATTGGCGATTCCGGCGGTCGCCGTGCCGAGCAAAGCGTTCGGGTTGCCGACGATGCCGTTATTGCCGTAAGTTCCGAAACGTCCGTAGATGCTTCGGTTGTTAAAGGCGTTGAATAATTCGGCGCGAAATTCGACGCTCGCTCGTTCGGAAAACTTAAACGCTTTTTGCGCGAATAAATCGGTCGAATAAGTCGGCGTTCCGCGTCCGGCATTGCGCGGAAAAAACGTCCCGCTTGTCAAATCATACGGACGGTCGGCGGTCGAACCGTCGCCGTTCACGTCAACTCCGGTGGTAATCGCATACGGTCTGCCCGAAGCCGCCGACTGCACGCCGCCGACGGTAAAGCCGTAAGGCAGTTGATAATAACCGCTCAAAACGAAACGATGTCGCTGGTCGAGAAGGCTCAAACCGCGCTCGAATTCGCCCAGACGATTTACGTCTTGCGGGTCGCCGTTGCCAGCGTCCGGCTCGACCGTGTTCGTCGTTTTTGAAAGCGTGTAGCTCGCTAAGAAAGAGAAGCGTCGGCTAAAGCGTTTTTCCAAGTTTATTTGCAAACCGTTGTAATCGCTCACGCCTTCGTTGGCGACGATTTGAATACGGCGATAACCGTTGTTGACCGGAATAATCGGGCGCGTCAAATTGGCGGCGGCGACCGAACGAGTCGCGGTCGGCAGCGTAACGAACGGAATAAACGTGCTTGGCGCGTTCGCGTCGAGCAGGCGGTCAATTTTATTGGTGTGAGCGCGAACGTAATCAATCTTCAAAAAGAAATTATTGCTTAAATCGCGTTCGACTCCAATTGTGCCTTGCTGCGTCGTCGGATTGAGAAGTTTGCCCGGATAAAAGCGCAGCCGCGAGGTGTCGAAAAATTGGTTGTAAAAAGCGGCGCGTCCGGGACGAATGACAATATCACGCGCCGGACGCACCGCACCCGTCGGAAAACTCGGAAGCGCATTCAGAGAAGTCGGAAAACCGAATTGTCCGGGCGTTGCCGTGAACGTGAAAACTCCGGTCGGACCGCCCAGATTAAACTGCGCTCCGAGATTGGCGCGAAGCTGCGAATAATAAATGCCGTAACTGCCGCGAATCACGGTTTTGTTGTCGCCCAAAAAATTGTATGCAAAACCGAGACGCGGCGCGACGTTGTTCGTGTCGTCGGTGAATGTTTGCCGGTCGTAGCGCACGCCGAGATTCAAAGTCAAATCGCGGCGCACGCGCCAATCGTCCTGCGCGAAAAGCGACCAGAGATATTGGCTGACATTATAATTCGCGTTGCCGAAACTCTGCGTGAACGACGCGGCATCGGCAATCGTTAAAGCCGAAGTCGGAATCGCCGGATTGCTCGAACGCGCGTTCGTGAAACGGAATTGTCCGAGAACGAAACCGCTGCCGAATTCCTGTCCGTTGCCGCCCGACGAAGAGTATTCCAAATCGCCGCCGAATTTGACGGATTGACTGCCGAACGAGAGCGCGAGCGTGTCGGCAAATTGATATTGATGATTCTGCAAAAACGCGCCGCGCGATTCGCCTTCGGTCGAAATCGGGCGAATAAACTGCGGACTCGGATTTTGTGGAATAAACTGCGTAATCGGCGAGCCGAGTTGAAATTGAAAACGCGCTTCGTTGACGATTTTATTTGTCAAAACGGCGTTTTCCGACAACTGCGCGGCGTAAGTGTCGCGCTTAAAAGTTCTCACCGCGCTCGGCAGATTGTTTCCGCCAACCGCGTCCGCCGGATTCGTGTCGGTAAATCTTTCGAGATTAAAGCGTCCGGTCAAAGTGTTTTTTTCGTTGATTTGATGATCGAGTCGGGCGAAAAACAAACCTTGTTTGTATTTGCCGTTAAAGAAAGTTCCGGGCGCGAGCCGCGACGAAATGACGGTCGAACGCTGCTGCCAATTGCCTTCCGCGCCGATTAAAAAATGCGTTTTGTCTTCGACAATCGGACCGGAAACAATTCCGCTTAATCGAAAAAGTTCGTCGCGCGTGCGCTGTTTGGCAAGCGGCTGGCTCGCCTGAATTCCACTCGGACGAACCAGAAAAGTTAAATCAGTATGAAAATCGTTCGTGCCGGATTTAGTAACGATATTGACGACGTTTCCGGCAGTTCGTCCGAACTCGGCGGAAATCGGATTGGTCAAAATCGTAAATTCTTGAATTGTTGAGAACGGAAGATTGGTAAAAATTGACTGTCTGCCCCAATCGTCGTTGGCAGTGCTGCCGTCAAGACTGAAATTCGTTTGCCGCCGACCCGCGCCGTTAACGACAAACAGATAATTATTCAAAAACAAATCGCCCGTGCCGCGAGCCGTGCGAACGGCGGAATTGAGAGTAACGAGATTAGTCAGTTTGCGACCGAGAATCGGCGTATTATCAATCTTCTGCAAATCAAGCCGCGTTCCCAATTCGGCGGAATCAGACTTTACGCCTTCGCCTATTCCTAAAATAATTACATCGCCGCCTTCGCCTTTCGGAAATAAGGTAAAATCATATAATTCGGCTTCATTTGCCCGCAACTCAATGTCGGTTTGTTCAGTATTCTTGAAGCCATTAATACCTAAAACGGTAATTTTATATTTGCCGGTCAGAGGCAAATTGGTAATCGCATAATTGCCGTCTGAATCGGTACGGGTTTCTCGTCGCAAGCCAGTAGATTGATTGATTACCACGACCGTCGTTCCGACAATCGCCGCTTCGGTTTGGTCTAAAACTCGTCCGCGAATGTTCGCCGTATTAATCGTTTGGGCAAAACTCGCCAGCGGCATAATCGTCAAAGCCGCGAAAATCAGCCAAAAGCGTATTGATTTGCCGCAATGCGAATTTACCGCATCAATGAAATTATTCTTCATAATACTCGTCCTTATATGTTTGTAAATTTTCTTAAGGGCTAAAATTTAACAGGGTAAATGTTTTTATAAACTACTACCAATGGTCGTATTGAAAGTTTGAATAAAGATTAAAAAGAAGGATTCGGAATAGTTGATAGGTGTATTCAAGTTAGTTGAAAAAGGAGTAACGTCGTCATCTTGACGGCTGTCGTGCGGGCAAGATGCCGCCGCGACATCTAGCAAGTTGCTGGCGTTACCTTGATTATTCGTTCGCCAAAACATTTCGTTTCAGCTAAAATTTGATTTTTAAGACGAAAGGTTTTTCCAAGCCGCAAGCCAAAATATAAAAATGCCTTTAAGCCGAATCGAAGAAGCCGCCGCCGATATTAAAAGCGGCAAAATGATAATTATCGTTGACGACGAAGACCGCGAAAACGAAGGCGATCTGGTTTGCGCGGCGGAAAAAGTTACGCCGGAGATTATCAATTTTATGATCACCCACGCCCGCGGTTTGATTTGTCTGCCGATGACCGAAGAACGCTGCGACGAATTAAATTTGCCGCCGCAAACTGCGGAAAACACTTCGAGTATGGGAACGGCTTTCACGATTTCCATCGAAGCGCGGGAAGGCGTTACGACCGGAATTTCCGCCGCCGACCGCGCCCGAACGATTTTGACGGCGGTTAATCCCGACTCGAAACCGTCGGATTTAGCGCGTCCCGGACATATTTTTCCGCTTCGCGCGAAACGCGGCGGCGTTCTCGTTCGCGTCGGGCAGACCGAAGCGAGCGTTGACATCGCGCGAATCGCGGGTTGTCTTCCGGCAGGCGTGGTCTGCGAGATTATGAACGACGACGGCACGATGGCGCGTCTGCCGGAATTAGAAAAATTTGCCGCCAAACACGATTTGAAAATTATCTCGGTCGCGGATTTGGTGCGTTACAGAATCCAAAAAGAAACGCTCGTGCGGCGCGTCGTCGAGACTGATTTGCCGACCGATTACGGCACGTTTCGCGCTCGCATTTACGAAAATATTATGAACGGCGAAACGCACGTTGCCTTAACGATGGGCGATTTTACGCAGGCAACCGAACCCGTTCTGGTGCGCGTCCAAACCGAGAACATTACGTTTGCGATGTTCGGCTCAAATTTAGGCGAAGCCGCCCAAGCTATCAAGTCTTCGCTCTCGAAAATCTCCCAAGCCGGACAAGGCGTGATTCTTTATCTTCGCCAGCGCGAACATAATCTCGACTTGATTCATCAGTTGCAAACTTACGCCTTGATGCAGGAGAAAAATCTCGATTTCCGAACGGCGCGGCGCGAAACAGGTTACGGAAATTTGCGCGATTACGGTATCGGAGCGCAGATTTTAAACGATTTGGGAGTAAAGAAAATTCGTCTTTTATCGAATCATCCGCCGCGCGTTTCGGCAATCGAAGCCTTTGATTTGGAGATTGTCGAAACCGTTCCGCTGTGAAATACTGAAAAGGCAAATTTACGTTTTTAGAAATGCCCGAAGAAAACGAAAATCTAACAACCGAAAACGAAAAACTCGATTCGCCGGAAGATAACGCGGAAGAAACCGCGCCCGTCGTCGAGCGCAGACGATTTTTCACGCGCCGCAACATCGGCATCGCGCTCGGCGCGGCGTTGATTCTGCTCGTTTTGCTGACGGGCTTGACGACCGTCGTTTATCGCTACGGTTATTTCGACAATTACATCAAGGAGCAGTTCGTCGCAAAAATGGCGGAAATCGGAGTCGTTTTCGACGCGGATGTTTTTCGCCTGACGGTTGCGCCGCTGACTCTGGAACTGAAAAACGCGACGTTCAACGATAAAATCACGGGCGAGAAACTTTTCAAAATTGACGAAGCGAAACTCGGTTTGACGGTCAAAGATTTATACGCCTGGCAGCTTTCGCGCGACATCTCCATTGACACGACCGATGTCAACGGCGCGGAAGCGTGGGTGAAATTCGACAAAGACGGACGCTCGAATTTTTCCAATCTGAAATTAGTCGAAAACGAAGCCGGTTCGCGCGTCAATTTTCTTTATTCCTCGCTAAAATTTTCGCTCAAAAACGGATTGGTTCATTTCGGCGACGCGCAGCATAAAATCAACGCCGACGCGAAAAATGTTTTGCTCGATTTATTGCCGGAAAACGCCGCCGTGCCGGACGCGCAAAAACGCTACAAATTCGATTTCACTTCGACCGATTCAAATTTCGTTTATGACGAAAACAAAGTCGAGCCGATTGACATACGCGCTTCCGGCATCGCGTATAACGAAGGCGCGGAGATTTCCAATTTCAAATTAACCACGCCGCTCGGCGAGTCGGTTTTAAGCGGCACGCTGACCGATTGGGCATCGCTCAAATACGATTTGAAAATTGATTCGACCGTTGATTTAACACAGGCTTCGAGCATTTTTCAGACGGGAACGCCGCTTCGCGGAGTCGGCAATTTCAGCGGCACGGTTACGGGCGAAGGCGCAAAATACCGCATCAAAGGCGAGATAATATCCGACGCGCTCGCCGCCTCGAATATTCGCCTCAAAGCATTAAAACTAAATGCGACGGTTGACGGCGACGGCGCGACGTATAACGCCGACGGCAAAGCGATTGCCGAACTCTTGACGTTTGAAGATTTCAAGATTGATTTTTTGCAGCTTGTCGGCAATGTGCGCGGCACGGGAACTGATTTTCGATGGGTCGGCGAACTGCAAGCGGCGGGCGCGAAAACGCCGCTCGGAACAATCGCCGGATTATTTGTCGCAGACGCAGTTGCCGATTATAAGGACTCGCAGCTCGACGCGAATTTAGGAAACGTAAAGGCGCGAAAATTTTCTTCGCAAGATGTCGAGATTCTCGATTTGCTCGCCCGCAACGTCAAAATAAATTCCGATTTCGATAAAACGAATGTTGCCGCGCCGAACGTCCGCGCCGGTTTGATAAACGCGCAGGGCGCGACGCTCAAAGGCGTGAACGCGGGCAATGTCAAAGTTACAAATCGCGGAAGCGAAACGAACGCGAGCGTGGGAAATCTGCAAGCCGCGACGCTCGAAACAAAAGACGCGCGGCTCAGGAATTTAACGGCGCGAAACGTGAATTTAAAAAATAGCGGCGCGGCGACCGACATCAAAGCCGCTCAAGCGCAAGCCGACAGTCTCGACGCGAGCGGCGCGAGAATCGGAAATCTCAATGCCTCGAATGTTGACGCGCAAATTCGCGGCGGCGAAACGATTATTTATTCAAATAATCTGCAAATCGCCAAAGTCGAAACCGACGCGGCGATTCTCGGAAGTTTGAACATCGCGGGCGTGCGCTTGACGATTCGGCAGGGCAGAATCGAAGCGACTTCCGGCGACATTGACGCAGGCAGCATCAGGCTGACAAATTTGACGATAGACGGCGGCGGCAGCGTGGAAAACGTCAAAATTTACAAACCCGTTTTCGTGCTTGAACCGTCGGGACGATACCGTGCGAGCGCGGATATGAGTTTGGGCGGCGGCGTTTTGGGCAGCGTCAAACTCGGCGCGGCACGGGCTTCGGTCGTCGCGGAAAACGACCAAATCGCCTTGAACAATTTAACGGCGGACGTGATGGACGGCAAAATTGACGGCAACGCCGTAATCGCTTTAAACGAACGCCGCCGCTCGACGGTCAACGCCGATTTTTCCGATCTCGATTTGTCGAAACTGCTCGCGCTGCAAGGCGGGCGCGTCGTGCCGATTGAAGGCAAAACGACGGGCAAAGCAAATCTCACATTTGCCGGAACGAATTTCAAAACGGCGAGCGGCACTTTGACGGCGGATTTTGCGGCAAACGCCGGAACTGAAGAACGCGGACTCGTTCCGGTCAACGGTCGTCTCGGACTGACGGCAACCAACGGTCTTTTCAATATTGATTACGCGAAATTAAACACCGAAAAATCCGCGTTCGACGCAACCGGAAAATTCGATTTGAACGGTTACAATTCAAATCTCGATCTCGCTTTGAACTCGACCGACGCGAGCGAAATCGAGCGCATCATCAGAGTTTTAGATGTTTCGCCCGAACTCGTCGCGCGGCTTGACGATTATCAAGCGCAGTTTGCCGGAAACTTGAATTTCAAAGGAACGCTGACGGGCAATTTGCAGAATCCGACCATCGAAGGTCGCGCTTCGGTTGACAGTTTGATTCTGCGAAAACGCGATGTCGGTTCATTGGCGACGAATATTTCCGTTTCGCCCGAAACGGTTGAACTGCGCGACGGAAAATTACAGGAGCGCGGCGGCGGCAATCTCGCCTTTAACGTCAGCATTCCGGGCGCGGGCGCGAATAACATTTCCGTCCAAGCGACGCTCGATAAAATCAACACGGGAAATCTGCTCGCGGCTTTGCCGGTGGATTTTTTCCCCGAACAAATTCGAGATTTGAAGGCGGAAACTTCCGGCACGCTAAACATCAGCGGAATACCGAACAATCTGCAAGGCGAAGCGAATATTTCATCAGGCAAAGGAACGATAAACAATCAACCGTTCGACGGTTTTGACCTGAAAGCGACGTTTGCCGGAACGCTTATCAATTTGGAAAATTTCAAGGCGCGGTTCGGCGACGGATTTTTGCAGGCAAAGGGAACTTACGACAGCAATCAGAAAAATTTTAATTTCGATGTCGCGGGAAAAAATATCGAGTTCGCCCGTGTTCGCCCGTTTATTCCGAACAATCAAAATCTGCCCGACATCAACGGCACGATTGATTTGACGGCGAAAGCCGTCGGCAACGCTTCCGACGCGCGAACTTACGACATAAATTTTAACGGCGCGGGGCGCAATGTTTCATTTAACGGCAACACGGTCGGGGCGATTACATTCGCCGGCAAAACCGAAAATGAACAGCTTAACGCCAACGTAACCGTCAATTTTGAAAATCAGCCGCAGACGATTTTGGCGAGCATCAATTTCGCCGACGAGAATTTACCTTTTAAAGCCGAAACCATTTTCGACAATACCGATCTTACGCCGTTCATTGCTCTCGTTCGTCCGACCGATTCCGGCGACGTTTCAATCGCGGGCAGAGCGACGGGCAGAGTTTTCGTCCAAGGAAATCTCTACGGCACAAAAGCGGACGGCACACGCGGATTTACGACCGATAATTTATCGGGCGCGGCGGACTTTAATCAACTTGCTTTGCAAATCGGCGAAACGCCGCTCGTGGCGAGCGAGCCGGTTTCGGTGAAATTCAATTCAAAAGAAGTCGTCGTGGGCAGCGCGAAGTTTTCCGGCGGCGGAACGAACATCGTCGTTGCGGGAACAAAAGCCTTGACCGACGACGGCGTAAATAATTTGACCGTTGACGGGCGAATCAATTTGAGCGTCTTTAACTTTATCTCGAAAAATACGTTTTTCGCTGGTCTGGCAAATGTTTCGGTTCGACTGCAAGGCGTGAATAAAACCGCCAAACTCAACGGCGAAGCGACGCTCGAAAACGCTTCGGTCGCCACTTTTATCGGCGCGGACAGATTTAATTTAGACCGCATTCGCGGGCGCATTATTTTCAATTCCGACCAAGTGCAGATTGACCGTCTGAACGCATTTTTAGGCGGCGGAAAAATCGCGGCTTCGGGCGGCGCGACGCTTTCGGGTTTGGCGTTGCAGAGTTTCCGGTTTGACGTTAGCGGCAATAATATCACCGCCCCTCTGCCGCCGGGTTTTGTAACGACCGGCGACGCGGAAATCGAACTCAGCGGCGTGCGGCGCGAGGGCGAATTGAATTCTTTAATCGCCGGAACTTTTTACGCAAAACGCAGCATTTATACCAAAGATATTGACCTCGCCGATTTTATCAACGGGCGGCGCGAAGGGTCGCTCGCCGAAGGTTCGTCCGGTTCGTCCGGGTCGTTTCTCGGCACGCCGAAACTCGACATTCGCATCGAAGGACGCGACGCGCTGGTCGTTCGCAACAACATCGCCGATTTAACCGCGTCGGCTTCGTTGAGAATTTTGGGCGACACGGAATATCCACAGATTTCCGGCAGAATCACCGCCAACAGCGGCACGATTTTGTTTCGCAAGGAACGCTATGAAGTTCAGCGCGGAACGCTCGAATTTCCGCCGAACACGAGCATCGAACCGTATATCAATCTGCAAGCCGAAACGGAAATTCAAGGCTATCAAGTCATCGTTAATTTAGTCGGCGAGCTAACCAATACCGACAACTTGAACGCGACCGTGCGCTCGAATCCCGCGCTGCCGCAAGCTGATGTCGTATCCTTGATTACGACCGGAAATTTGGCGAACACCGACACGGGAATTCCGACGCTCGCTTCTTCGGGAATCAATACGGCGGCGGAAATTTTGACCGACGAATTTATCAATAATCCTTTGAGCAAAGCGACCGACAAACTTTTCGGTTTGAACCGTTTTGCCATTGACCCGACTATTTCCGGCGAGCGTCTCAACCCGTCGGCGCGTCTAACCGTCGGCAGACAAATCAACCGCAATTTGCTGATTACGTATTCGACGAATCTGTCGGAAGACCAAAATCAAGTTTTAGCTCTCGAATATCGCGTGTCGAACCGTCTGTCGTTCGTCGCGCAATACGAGCAGCGTTCGCTCTCGAACGTAACCAGACGGAATAATAATTTTAATTTTGAAATTCGTTTGAGAAAAAGATTTTAGAGGATAGAAAGGAATTGAACCACAGAGACACAGAGACACAGAGACGGAAATTGAAAAAGGGAAAAGGTGAAAAGGTGAAAAAGCGCGGCGAATCGAAAATTTTCCTTTTTCACTTTTCGTCTTTTTCAATTTCCCGCTTTTTAAAAATCTCTGTGTCTCTGTGTCTCTGTGGTTTATTTTTCCTTCTCACGACCTTCGCGCAGAGCGTTAATTTTGATAACCGCCGCATCGAAAACATTGACGTTTCATTTGAAGGAACTGACCGCGCCATCTCCGCCGCGCAGCAATTTGAATTGATTGCCCGCAACGCTCTCGGCGCAAATTATTCAGCCGTCAAAGTGCGCGACGCGATAGACGCGCTTTATAAAACGCAAAAAATCGTTTCCGCAAAAGTCGAAGCGACTCCGGTCGGCGATTCGGTCGTCAATCTGCGCTTTATCATCAAACGAAAAACGCAAGCCGAAAAAGTCAACATCAACATCGGCAGCACCGTCGGCGGCGGTAAAGTTACCGAGCAGGAATTGCTTTTAAAGTTAAATCTTTTGAACGCCGGAACTGCGGTTTCGGAAAAAAATTTGCAGGACAACGCCGATTTGATTTTAATTTATCTGCGCGAGCGCGGATTTTTCAAAGCCGAAGTTACATACAGCCAGCAGCCTTTGAAAAGCGAAACCGAAGTCGCCGTAACCTTCAACGTCGTGCCGAACGCGCAGGCGAAAGTCGAAAAATTCAATATCAACATCGAAGGTTTCGCGCCCGACAAAGTGGAAGCCGTGCGCCGCAAATTAGATTTAAAATCGGGCGCGTTTTACACGCGGCGGTTTTTAAATCAAGACGTTGAAAAAATCCGCAAAGCTCTGCGGGCAGAAAAATTTCTCGCGCCCGAACTCGAAGAGCCGCGCGTCATCTACGACGCGGATAAAAACACCGTCAGCATCGAGCTAAACGGCAAAGTCGGCGCGGTGGTCAACGTCGAGGTTGACGCGGGCAAGGAAAAAATCGGCAACAAAAAGCAAACCGAACTTCTGTCAATCAAACGCGAAGGCACGCTCGATTACGCTTCGATTATCGAAGGCGAGCGGCGGCTCAGAAATTATTATCAGCAGCAAGGTTTCTTTTTCGCCGATGTCAAAGCGGTCTGCTCGGTCGCGCCGGAATTTACCGAAAACGAAGCGAGTGCGACGCAGAACGAAACCGACGTTTTGTGCGGCGCGTTGAGCGGCGCGGAATTGATGGATCGCGTCGTTGACGTAAAATATAAAGCCGACCTCAGCCGCCAATTAAAGCTCGTTGACATTCGCATCGAAGGCACGGACAAATTTACGACCGAAGACATCAAAAGCGTTTTGCAGTCGAAGGAAGCCAACGCGCTTGGCTTTATCCCGTTTTTCGGTTACGGGCGCGGCTACACGAGCAGCGAGATTTTAGCCGAAGACCGCACGACAATCGAATCGCTTTTGAGAGAACTCGGTTATCGCCGCAATAAAGTTACCGTCCGGCAAGGCGTATCGCCGAACGGCGAAGATTTGATTATCACATTCGTCGTTGACGAAGGCGCGCCGACGCGCATTTCCGATGTTGATATTGCCGGCAACACATCTTTTTCGACCGCCGCTTTAAAGGCGCAGCTGCCGAATCTCGTCGGCAAAAATCTTTCGCGGGCGCGAGCCAGAAACGGCACGCGCCAGCTTTCCGAATTTTATTCAAAGGCGGGTTATTACGACGCGAAGGCAAATTATTCAATCGTCGAACTCGGCAAAGACGAAGCCACCGGCGACGAACTCGTGAAAATCGTCTACACGCTAGAAAACGAAGGCAAGAAAGTTTTCATCAACCGCATTTTAATCAACGGCAGCGAGCGCACGAAAAACGACGCGATTCTCAAAGCGATAAATTTGCGCGTGGACGACGTTTTGCGCCAGACCGATATTTTCACGAGCGAGCAAAATCTTTACGCGACCGACGCATTCGACTCGGTGGAAATCAAACCCGAACCGGCGGGCGAACGCGCCGACGGCAATCGTCTTTCCGACATAATTATTGATGTCGAAGAAAAAAAACCGCGCTTGATAACTTACGGCGGCGGCTATTCGACTGACTTCGGGGCGAACGGATTTTTTGATATTCGGCACTTTAATTTGTTCGGAAAATTGCAGCAAGGCGGTGCGAGAGTTCGCGCGAGTCGGCTTCAGCAGCTCGTCCAAATTGATTATTTCATTCCCAGATTTTTGAACGACGGCAAAACCGACACGGGTGCGATTCGTTATTCGCCTTTGACCTTTACGGCATCTTACTTGCGCGATTCGACCGTGACCAGATTTTTCCGCTCGACCTTTGATAGAGGAACTTTGGGAATCGTTCAGAGAGTTGACGAAAACGGCAAGCCGATTGACCAATTCGGCGCGAAAACGGGCAATCCGACAATCAATCGTCTGACTTTTTCGGCGGAGACGAGCCGGACAATCAGCCGTAAATATCGAAGCATTTTGTTTGCGCGTTATCGTTTTGAAGACGTGCGGCTTTTAAATTTCGGAAGTTTGCTGGTTAAAGATTTGCTGCGACCCGACGCGAGAATTCGCATTTCGGGTTTCGGCGCGAATTTCGTTTTCGACACGCGCGAGGACTGCTCGATTAAATACACGATTCTCGACATTATCGCCAAGGGCGACCCGGGCGAGCCGTGCCGCTACAACGCGATTAATCCGACGAAGGGAAGTTATCTGACGGCGGAATATAACGTCTCGCTGCCGACGCTCGGCGCGAACATCGGCTTTCAAAAATTTCAAGGCAGTTATTATAAATTCTACACCGCATCGTTTCTCCACAATACGACTTTTGCCGGTCGCGGCATTTTGGGTTTAGCGAATGTTTTCGCCAAAGGCAACCGTTTTTCTTCAACGCAGTTTCCAGACCTCGACGGAAGTCTGCCGATTAGCGAAAGATTTTTCGCGGGCGGTTCGACCACCTTGCGCGGCTTCGATTTTGAAGCCGCCGGTCCGCGCGTCGTAATCGTGCCGCAGGGAATTTTCCGCAACAGCAAAGGCGATCCGGTTTATCTAAATCCGTTCACGATTCCGTTTGGCGGCAACGCGCTGGCGATTGTCAATCTGGAAGCGCGTGTGCCGATCACCGGTTCGGTTCGCGTCGTGCCTTTTTACGATGGCGGCAATGTCTTTCGGCGCGTCGGCGATATTTTCCGGCGACGGCAGGACGTTCCGGCGAACGATGTTTTCCGGCAGAACCTTCGCGCCGTCTGGTCGAATACGTTCGGACTCGGACTTCGCCTTAAAACACCGATTGGCGGCGAATTCGGCGTTGATTACGGATTTCTGCTCAATCCGCCGCAGTTTTTGATTCCGCAAACCGACGGCACGAACGCGATTTACCGCATCCGGCAAAGTCAAATTCATTTCCGCTTTTCGCAGGCTTTTTAATTGGAGCGACTCATCCGCCAAGCGATTAAAACATCAACCGCGAAAGGACACGAAGAAACACGAAATTTTCATAAATATATTTCGTGTTTCTTCGTGTCCTTATCGTGGTTAAAAACTCTTCCGCGCTATTTTTCTTTTATTTGTTTTCGACGATGAGTTTGCGTCGCGCCTGCACGATCAAATCGGATCGGCGCGAGGTAATTTCGATGTTTCTGATTTCGCCCGTTTTCGATTCGGCAAGCGGGCGTTTCGGTATGTATGTTAAGACATAGCTCGAATCAATCGTGCCGGCGACGAGCGCGGTTTTCGCCAGCATTTCTTCGTTCGATTCGGGCAAAATAAATTCGCCGTTCGTATCGTTGGCAAGCGCGTCGAGATATTTTTGGCTTTCCAGAAGAGCGTTTTTTCGCTCGCGCATTTTTTTCAAAAATTTGCGGTCGGTGTTGATAGTTTTGATAGTCGGAGCGTTCAGCATATCTTGAATGCCGCGCGGCAAAGTCGCCTTTACTTCGTCGGGCATCGCTTTCGGCGGCGGCGAATTTGAAATGCCTTTCGCGCGTGGTTCGATATTCGTCAACTCCATTTTCGTATAGCTCAAAACGTGGACGTTGACATCGGTCGCCAACAGATTTTTCATCGCCGCGTCGCGCTCGGAAAGGTTGCTGAAACTGTCCGTGCCGTCGGTGATGAGAACGAGATGCCGGTTGTCGAGCGGCGTTTTCTGCAAAAACTTTGTGGCAGTTTCAATCGCGTTCGTGAACATCGAACGCCTTCCGAAATTCGATTTCGTCTGCAAAATTTTCAACGCTTCCGCCTTGTCATTTGTCCATTCGGCGATGATTTCGACTTTATCGTTGTATTGCATAATCGCCACCGAATCCTGCGGCGCGAGCGCGTTGATTAAACTTTTCGCCGCATCAACCGTGTCTTTGAAATTCTTCGCCGCACGCATCTCGCCGCCCGTGTCCATCACGATTAAAACATTCGCCGGAACGCGCCGCAGACTGCTCGCTTGATTGAGCCGCCCGTCTTCGTTTATCACCAAATCTTCCTTTTTGACATCGGAAACGAATTTGCCGTCGCCGTCAACGGCGGAAACATTCAATTTGATTTCTTCGGTGAAAACTCGTTCGGGCGTGTCGTCTGGAACGGGAATCGGCGCGGGCGTTTGCGCGTTTGTCGCGGCAAAGAGGAAAAAAATCAGCAGCACGATTTTGATTGATGACGACATAAAAAAACTCCTTCAACTTTTCGATATGATGCGCGAGCCGAAGCCGAAGTTGTAGCTGCGGAATGCGGAGTGCGGAATGCGGAGTGCGGAATGAAGAAAGTAAGAAAGTAAGAAAGTAAGTTGTATTTAATTCCGCATTCCGCATTTCTTCAAAGGTGCGTTCTGGCTTCCCAGAGTTCGGGGTAGAATTTTTTCGAGAGCGTCGTGCGAAGATAGCCCGCGCCTTCCGAGCCGCCCGTGCCGCGTTTCATTCCGAGCATTCGTTCGACCATCAGGACGTGATTGTATCGCCACAGCGCAATGTTTTCGTCGTGTTCGATAAGCAAATCCTGCATTATAAAAAGCTCGGCGTATTTTTCCGGGTGCGTGAGAATTTCGACAATCGTTTTCACGCGCTCGTCGCCGGTTTCAACTTTGAAATCTTTTCTGTTTAATAAATTCCAAAATTCGTCGGCGAGACTCGGCGCGTCAAATCTCTGCTCTAATTTTTGAAAAGCCGCGTCGTCCGCGAAATGATGTAAAAGCTGCGCGTCCTTCGCGCCGGAGACGAATTCGATTTCGCGGAACTGCGTTGATTGAAAACCGCTCGCCGGATTTAATTTGTCGCGGAATTCAAGAAAACCGATTTGCGCCATCGTCTCTAAAATATGAATTTGACTGACGACGACTTTGCCAATCGAAGCGACGGTTTTGAGCGAATGATTGGCGCGAAACGAACGGTCTTCGCGCAGCCAATCAATCGTCGCGTCCAATTCGTGACGAATCTGTTTGAACCATAATTCGTAAGTTTGATGAATGATTATAAACAGCAATTCGTCGTGGCTGACAGGCTCAGATAAAGTGTTTTGCAAGCTGAGGAGTTCGGGGACTTTCAGATATTCGTTGTAGGAGAGCGGCGCGTTTTTTCCATATTCAGTCATAATTTTATTTTTGCGGTTCGCGAATGCGCGAGGAATGTCCGGCGACAATTTGCCAGCGTCCATTGCGTTTGACGAAAACGTCGGTGAAACGATTTTTATTTATAACTTCGCGGTCTTTGCTTTTCAAAGTCGTCGTCGCGCGACCCGTAACGACAGCAGTTTTGCCGTAATCCAAAACTTTCATATCGTCAGCTACATAAGAAATCAATTTGAATTCGCCGACAGGTTTATCGAGGCTTGCCACGTCTTCGGCTTTCATCGTGATTCCGCCGCCGGAATCGGTGAAAATAAATTCGTCGGCTTCCGTAAGCTCGAAAAAGGCTTTATCACGACGAATGTTCGCGTCGCCGATTTCACGCTCCAACTGCATCAATTCCGCTTCCGTTTTGCTCGGTTTGTTTTTTGATTTATCGGTAGTTTGAGAAAAAACAAAGGAAGCCGAAAGCAATAACAAGCAAAACAAAATCGAAAATTTCTTCTGGCGTTTCTGAAATTTATTATTCATAAAACTCCTCTTCAAAAGTTACGCTTTATCTTCGTTTATTACCAATTTGATGTCAATTTTACGGGTTTCTTCGGGCTGATTAGAAAAAAGTTAAAAACTATTCTTGACAGGCGGCGTAAAGTCGTTTAAATTTTCCTTCGTTCTATCAAAAAAACAACCAGACAAACAGCCCCTTAAAATCTTGCAGTTTAAGATTTTCTACTTGTTAGAAAATGAAGTTTCTTTCTATCTCGTTTAATTCGCCATAGCGGAAGCCAGAAATTTTTCACGGTCTTTTTGCGGCGCGGATTTTTGTTTTTTGTTTTATTGAAAATGCCTTCGGCGAGGAACGAAAATTAAAAAATTCACTGAAGTTTGTAGGAGGAATTAGAGAAAAATGTCAAAGACAATCGGTAAGGTCAAATGGTTTAATAACGCGAAAGGTTACGGGTTTATCGAACAGCCCGGCGAGCAAGACATCTTCGTGCATTACAGCGCGATTTCCGGCGACGGATATAAAACTTTAACGCAAGGGCAAGATGTCGAGTTTGAAGTAACCAACGGTCCGAAAGGTCCGCAGGCGGAAAACGTGATGCGGGTTGACGGATAAGTTAAATTTATTTCGACCGCTTCCGGTTTTTCCGAGCCGGACGGCAGCAACAAAAAAGTTTCGGGTTTCTGGTTTCTGGTTTCAGGTCATTTGTATTTAAACCTGAAACTAGAAACCCGAAACCCGAAACTTTTTTATGCGATTTCTTCGCCGCGCTTTTTCAAATTCCTGCGCCAAAGTTCACGATAGGAAGTAAAGCGCGAAACTACCATATTAAATTGATAACGCTGTGCGAAAGTTAAATTTCTATCGTCGGCGAGACGTTTGAGATTGGCTTCGAGCCGCGCCCGCGCTTCGAGCGGCGGACGTTTCGAGCCGCCGTTAAAATAAATATCGAAATCAATTTTCAGCTTGCGAACATCATCTTCGAGCCGCACTATCTGCTGGTCAACCTCAAAGGCTTCCTCGTATTTGTTTTGCGCCTGCCGGTATAATTTATTTCCTACAATTGCCATTGCGTTTGTCTCCGTGTCGGAAAGGTCTTCCAATAAAAACAAATTTCCAAAGCGCAAGGTATTCCTTGTTTTATAATTTTTTCGGTTAAGATAATTTTATGAATGAACAAGACACGAGCGAAACGCTTCGGCTTTTGCCTTCGATTGACGCGCTTTTGCGTTCGGAAATCGCCGCGAAAATTTCACGGGCAGCCGGCGCGAAACATTTGACGCGGCTTGCCCGCGCAACTGCGGATTTGCTGCGAAGGGAAATTCTCGAAGGCAAAATCAAAACGGATTCGCGCGAAGATTTGTTAAATGAATCGGAAAAACGGCTCGAAGCAGCGTGGCAAAACGAGCTTAATTCGGGTTTGCGGCGAGTCATCAACGCGACGGGCGTAATCGTTCATACGAATTTGGGACGCGCTCCGCTTTCGGACGCGGCGCGAACGGCATTGATTGAAAACGCTTCCGGCTATTGCAATCTCGAATACGATTTGACGACGGGAAAACGCGGACGGCGCGGCGCACGCACCGAACAGCTTTTAGCCGAACTCGCGGAGGCGGAAGGCGCATTGATTGTTAATAACTGCGCGGCGGCGGCGTTTTTAGTTTTAAAGGTTTTGGCAAGCGGCGGCGAAGTAGTAATTTCACGCGGCGAATTGGTTGAAATCGGCGGCGATTTTCGAGTGCCGGACGTGATGGTCGAGTCCGGCGCGGTTTTACGCGAAGTCGGCACGACAAACCGCACGCGCGTTTCCGATTATGAAAAAGCGATAAATGAAAACACGCGATTGATTCTAAAAGTTCATCCGTCGAATTATCGCATCGTCGGTTTTACGTCTGCGGCGGATTTATCCGAACTCGCCGAACTCGCGCATCGAAACGATATTTTGCTTTATGAAGATGCCGGTTCGGGCGCGATGTTCGATTTGAGCGAATACGAATTGACGGACGAGCCGATTATCGGCGATTCGATAAAAGCGGGCGCGGACATAGTTACATTTAGTGGCGACAAATTGCTCGGCGGCGTGCAGTCGGGCTTGATTGTCGGGCGGCGCGAAGTCATCGAAACGATAAGACGACATCCGCTTTACCGCGCTCTGCGAGTTGACAAATTGATTTACGCCGCGCTCGAAGCGACGCTCGAATCATTTCAGCGCGGCGCGGCTGTGCAGGAAATTCCGGTTCTGAAAATGCTTTCGACGAGCGAAAAGGAAATTGAAAACAGAGTTGTAAAATTCGCTCGCAAGCTAAAGAAAAACTCAGACGAAAATGCAGATTTGCGCGTTGCAATTATCAAAGGAAATTCCGTCGTCGGCGGCGGTTCTGCTCCGACCGCGCAACCGACGACGACTCTACTCGCGCTCGAACACGCGAAAATGTCGGCGGCAAATCTGGAAGAAAAACTGCGCTTGTCCGCGCCGCCAATCATCGCGCGGATTTGGGAAGATAAAGTTACGATTGATTTGCGAACCGTTTCTAAGAATGAGGAAGCAGAACTTTTAGAAATTTTAGAAAAGATTTAACCACAGAGAGCACAGAGTTCACAGAGAAATGATTACTGATTTTTCTCTGTGAACTCTGTGCGCTCTGTGGCTGAAAATCTAACCGTTTTTCTGCGCGAAGTCTTTCATAAATTCGACCAGCGTTTCAACGCCTTTTTTCGGGAAAGCGTTGTAAATCGAAGCGCGAATGCCGCCGACCGAGCGGTGTCCTTTTAAACCGTCGAGACCTTGCGCGGTCGCTTCCGACGTGAATTGTTTTTCTAGTTCTTCCGAAGGCAAACGATAAGTTACGTTCATCATAGAACGCGCTTGCTGGTCGGCGTGTCCGCGATAAAAACCGTCGCTTCGGTCAATCGCGTCGTAGAGAATTTTCGCTTTTTCTTCGTTTTTCTCTTTCATCGCGTCGAGTCCGCCGTGTTTTTTGAGATGCTCGCAGACGAGATTGATGATGTAAATTCCCCAGGTGTTCGGCGTGTTGAGCATCGAATCGTTTTCGGCGAGAGCGCGATAATCGAGCATCGAATGTTGATTTTCGGGAACGCGCTCGATTAAATCGTCGCGGATAATCACCAAAGTTACGCCGCTCGGACCGATATTTTTTTGCGCTCCGGCGTAGACCAGCGCGTATTTTTCGATGTCAATCGGCTTCGATAAAATATTTGACGAAGCATCGCAGACGACGGGCAAACCTTCGCCGTCCAAATCATATTTGAATTCAACGCCTTCGATTGTTTCGTTCGATGTGTAATGAACATACGCCGCGTTTTCCGAAAAAGATAATTCGTCTTGCGTCGGAACGGATTTGAAACTCGAATCGGCGGTTGAGAAAATCGTCTTCGCGTCGCCGCAACGCTTTGCTTCCTTTATCGCTTTCTTGCCCCAAGTTCCGGTGATAATGTAATCAGCCGTTTCATTTTCCCGCAAAAAGTTTATCGGAATCATCGAAAATTGCAGACTCGCGCCGCCTTGCAGAAATAAAATTTTGTAGTTTTCGGGAATTTTCAGAAGGTCGCGGATGCCTTGTTTCGCGCCCGCCAGAACGGGAGCAAAATGTTTCGAGCGATGGCTGATTTCCATCACGCTCATTCCGATTCCGTTTAGAGATGTCATTTCGTCTTTGGCTTTTTCTAAAACTTCGAGCGGCAGAATCGCCGGTCCCGCGCTGAAATTGTAAATTCTTTCGGTCATTAAAATCTCCTTTTAAATAAATGCTCGGTTGCAAAAATTTAAGGTAACACAGCTTAGATTTTTAATAAATTTACCGATGTGAAGTTTCCCGCTTCAAAATTTCGGCTGACTTGGGGTAGAATACCGATTAATTAACAACTCTTGTTTTTTCAGAGGCATCTTAGAGAAGCGTTTTTCGAGAATTTCAAATACAAAGTTTTTTGGAGGATTTTTATGTTACGCAAAAATTATCACATATTCTTTTTAGCAATCGCTTTATTTTTAGCAAGCGGCGTTGCCGCGTTTGCCCAGACCGCGCCCGTGCGCGGGAAAGTCGAACTCAAAAAAGCCGACGGCACGACCGTTCCGATTGCCGACGCGGTAATTGACGTTTATCGAATGGATGTAGTCAACAAGCCGCCGGGAACTAAAACGAATAAGAAAGGCGAATTCAGTTTTGCCGGTCTGCAGCTTGGCGCGACATACATGTTTGCCATCAGCGCACCAAACGCCAGACCGCAAGTTTTTCCGAATATTAAAGCGGGAAACGAAGCCATTAGCATTACGCTCAGCGAAGGCGACGGCAAACGTCTGACCGAAGACGAAGCGAGACAGCAGTTGTCCGCCGTCGTTCCTGCTGGTCAAACGACCGAATTAACGGCTGAACAAAAAAAGGCGCAGGAGGAATTTCAAAAGAAAAACGAAGAGATAACGACAAAAAACAAAAAAATTGAAAATAACAATACAATAGTTAACAATTCTTTGACCGAAGGCGGCAAAGCGTTCAACGCCAGAAATTACGATTTGGCGATTGCCAAATATGACGAAGGCATCAACGCCGACCCGGACTTTGAAGGAACTGCGCCGGTTTTGCTGAATAACAAATCGGCGGCTTTGATAAATCGGGCGATAGACAAATACAATGCGGCAATCAGAGGCGATCCTGCCGGAAAATCGGCGGCTCTCGAATTGGTCAAGAAGGATTTGGAAGATGCGGTTTCAGCTTCAAACAAATCTCTCCAGATATTGAAGGGCGCGACCGCCACCGACGCTAACGTCCAAAAGGCATACACGACTCAGAAAAATTTAGCGTATCAAAATCTTCTCGACGGATATACAAAAATGTTTGCGATGGGCGTTGATACGACAAAAGGCAAAGAAGCGTTGACAATTCTCGACGAATATTCGACGAGCGAAACCGACGCGGCGAAAAAAGCCAGATTTCAACTCGCGCTTGCCGACGGACTTCGCATCGGCGCGGATTCGGAAAACGCCATCGTCGCCTACCGCAAGGCTTTGGAAACTTCGCCGGATAATCCAGATGTGTTAGCCGGTTTGGGTTTGTCTTTATTTAACTCCGGCGTTATCAGCGATAATAAAGAGCAAAAACAGGAAGGATTAAATTTTATGCAGCGTTTCGCCGACATTGCGCCCGAAACTCACCCGCTCAAAGCAAGCGTCAAAGATGCGGTCGAATACTTGAAGACGCAGGATAAATTGACTCCGCAAAAAACTACAAAGACTACGACCAAGAAAAAATCTTAACGATTCTTTGTAAAATTTAACCGCTGAAAAATGCTGCGCTCGATTATCGAGCGCAGCATTTTTTATTGTGAAAGTTTATCGAATAAAAACTTAAATAAAACTGCAAAAGAATTCTTGACACTTACGGGTTAAACATTTATTATCTATAACAACGATGTTTATCATCGTTCAAAACATAATCGTCGGGCAATTCAATCAGCCCGGAACTCTTCTCAAAAAAACTCACTTTTTGATTAACAACAAAAGGAAAATACAACGCGATGTCAGCAAAACTTGGGGAAATCCTTGTCCGTGAAAACTTAATTTCTTCGCAGCAACTGCGCGAAGCGTTAGAATATCAACGCGCCAACGGTGGGCGGCTCGGGTCGAGTTTGGTCAGTCTCGGACTAATTTCCGACGACGTGATAACCGCCGTTCTGTCGCGTCAATACGGCGTGCCGTCAATCAACCTCGAACTTTTTCAAATCGAAGACGAAACCGTTCACCTTATTTCGCAGGAAGTCGCGCAAAAATACGCCGTGCTGCCGATTTCAAAAGTCGGCGCGACTCTGACGCTGGCGATGGCTGACCCGACAAATGTTTTTGCGATGGACGACATCAAGTTTATGACCGGCTTAAACGTCGAGCCGGTGATTGCGTCCGAAGCATCGCTTCTCGCCGCCGTCGCCAAGTATTACGGCGCGTCGAGCGAGATTGACATTTTCGAGCTTTCAAGCGTCAACGGAATCGAAAGATTCGAATCGAGAGCGGGAAGAAACGGCAACGGCAGAAACGGTTCGACAAATGGTGTCGGCGTGGCTGACGAAAGACTCGTCGAATCGGATTTGAAGGTTTCGCTCGACCAATTTGAATTTGAAACGCACGAGGTTGGCGAGCTTGAAATTCTCGAAGACAACGACGAGATAGACCTTGCCGAGCTTGCGCGTTCGAGCGAAGACGCGCCGGTCGTGCGTCTTGTTAATGTTCTGCTGGTTGACGCGCTTCGGCGCGGCGCGTCGGACATTCACGTCGAGCCGTATGAAAAAGATTTTCGCATACGCTTCCGCATTGACGGCGTTTTGTATGACGTGATGCACCCGCCGATGCAGATGCGCGACGGGCTTATCTCGCGTCTAAAAATTATGTCGAAACTCGACATTTCCGAAAAACGTCTGCCGCAGGACGGACGCATAAAAGTCAAAGTAAAATTTGAAAGTCGCTCGCGCGAACTCGATTTCCGCGTTTCGACTTTGCCGACGCTGTTCGGCGAAAAAGTCGTGCTTCGTCTTTTGGACAAAGACAAATTGATGCTCGATATGACCAAGCTCGGTTTTGAAGCGGAGAGTTTGGAAATCTTTCAGCGCAACATCTCAAAACCTTACGGAATGGTTTTGGTTACGGGTCCGACGGGTTCGGGTAAAACGAACACGCTTTATTCCGCGCTTCAAGCACTCAACACATCGGAAACGAATATTATGACGGCGGAAGACCCTGTCGAATTCAATTTGCCCGGCATCAATCAGGTGCAGATGAAAGAGCAAATCGGTTTGAACTTTGCCGCCGCGCTTCGTTCATTTCTTCGTCAAGATCCGAACATCGTTCTGGTCGGCGAAATCCGCGATTTTGAAACGGCGGAAATCGCCATCAAAGCCGCGCTCACCGGACATCTGGTTTTATCAACTTTGCACACGAACGACGCGCCTTCGACGATTTCCCGAATGGTCAATATGGGCATCGAGCCGTTTCTGGTCGCAACGAGCGTCAACATTATTCAAGCGCAGAGACTCATCAGAAAGGTCTGCGCCGACTGTAAGGAAGAAGTTCATGTTCCCGTCGAGGGCTTTGTCGAAATCGGGTTTTCAGCCGAAGAAGCCGAGACGATGAAGGCATACAAAGGCGCGGGCTGCGAGACGTGTAACGGCACGGGCTACAAAGGCAGAATCGGTCTTTATGAAGTGATGGAAATTACGGACGAACTGCGCGAGCTAATCATCATCGGCGCGAGCGCAATCGAACTCCGGCGCAAGGCAATCGAACTCGGAATGGTAACTTTGCGCGGTTCGGGACTTCACAAATTACGCGAAGGAATTACGACGATTGAAGAAGTCGTCAAGGAAACGGTTTTGTAGGAATGCAGGAAGGAGCAGGAGGAAAAGGAGAAAAATGATTTACAGAGCAATCGCATTATCTTTGGCAATTATGGTCGGACTCGGAACGATTGTTCCGCTGGCGACCGTGCAGGCGGAAGCAAGTTCGCACAGCAAGCAGAAACGGGCGAAAAGATATAAAAAATATTCAAAAAAATGGTGGCGTGCGTATCACCGAAAGGTGAATCGCCGGAAAGTGTCGAACGCCCGCTTGCGTCTTTTTCGTCTGCGGCAGATTCGGTTCGAGAACGCCCAAAAAATGTCGGACGGCAGCAGCAATGTGAAGCAAACGAAAGTCGCTTTATCAAATAAAAAATCTACGGTCGAAGAAACCGCTCCGGCGGTTTTGCCGTCGGGCGACATCGCGCCGCAAGGCTGGAAGCGAAACACGGCTTCGATGAACGAAATTCAATATCGAATTGACGACGATAAAGGTTTGAATCTCGGCACGGCGGAAATCTCGGTCGTCGGTCCGGCGGTCGGCGCGGATAATAACAACAACGCGCGAAACAAAACCGTCGGCGGCGTTTCAACCGCCGCGCTGCGCCGCACGGTGATTGACCGGATGATTAAGGAAAACGGCTGGGTCGTCAACGATTATCAAAAACAAATCGGCGGCAAGGAAGTCTACGTCGTCGTCGCAAAATCGTCGGGCGCGGGCGGCGCGGTCGAGTCGCGCACGTTTTATTTTACCGAAGCCGACGGACGCATTTACAGCGTTTTAACCAACGCGCCGGACGACAATTCAAAACGTCTCGAAGCCGAAGCCGAAAAAGCTCTCAATTCGCTTCAGCGCAAAGCTAATCCGACGCAGCAAGCGGAACTCAAATGAAAGAGTTTGAAGAGTTTAGGGAGTCCAGAGAGTCGTGAGTCAATACAAATTCCGACTCTCCAAACTCCCCAGACTCTCCAAACTCTCTGGACTCCCTAAACTCTTCAAACTCGAAAAATTATGAACGTCCAACAAACCAACACGGAAACGCCCTTAACACTTCCCGATTTGCTTCGTCGAATGACCGACTTAGGCGGCTCTGACTTGCACATTACGACAAATTCGCCGCCGCAGGTGCGCGTTCACGGGCATTTAAGTCCGCTCGACAATTTTCCGCCGTTTTCGCCCGCCGATACAAAGCGGCTCGCTTATTCGGTTTTGACCGACGCGCAGAAACATCGTTTTGAAGAAAATCTCGAACTCGATTTTTCGTTCGGCTTAAAAGGAATGTCGCGTTTTCGCGCCAATCTTTTTAATCAGAAAGGCGCGGTCGGCTGCGTTTTTCGCGCGATTCCATACGAGATAAAAACATTTAACGATTTGGGATTGCCGCCGGTCATCTCCGATATGTGCAAAAAACCGCGCGGTCTTATTCTCGTTACGGGTCCGACCGGAAGCGGTAAATCAACGACGCTCGCTTCGATGGTTGATAAAATAAATGTTGACCGCCACGAGCATATTTTGACTATCGAAGACCCGATTGAATTTCTGCACAATCATAAAAACTGCGTCGTCAATCAACGCGAAGTCAACGCCGACACGCACGGCTTTGCCGACGCGCTTCGCTCCGCATTAAGACAAGACCCGGACGTTGTGCTGGTCGGCGAAATGCGCGATCTCGAAACAATCGAGATGGCTCTTAGAATCGCCGAAACCGGACATTTAACCTTCGCTACCCTGCACACGAATTCCGCATCTTCGACCATCAACCGCATCATTGACGTTTTTCCCGCCGGACAGCAATCGCAAATCCGCACGCAGCTTTCTCTGGTTTTAGAAGGAATTATGTGTCAAGCGTTATTGCCGAAAGCGACGGGCGACGGGCGCGTGATGGCTCTGGAAATTCTCGTTCCGAACGCCGCGATTCGCAATCTTATCCGCGAAGACAAAATCCACCAAATTTATTCGACGATGCAGACCGGACAAGATAGATTCGGAATGCAGACGTTCAACCAATCGCTCGCCACGCTTTACCACAAACGACTTATCACTCTGGACGCGGCGATGCAGCGCACTTCAAACGCCGACGAACTCAAAGATTTAATTGATCGCGGTTCAGGGTTAAACGAAGCCTACGCCGGACAAGGCAAACCGCCAACGCCGAAAACGCCGGGAAGTCCCTACGCACAGTCTCGCCCAATCGGGCAACGCCCGCCAGTTAGATAACCGCGGATTTGGGGGTTGGGGGTGGGGGGTTTGGGTTTTGCACCCACA
>JBPCMK010000086.1:0-22976 GCA_051002375.1 Pyrinomonadaceae bacterium
CCCGAACTGATAAAGGAAATCAAAGCGGCGGGACACGAAATCGGCACGCACGGCTTTTCGCACGCTTTGATTTACACGCAAACGCCCGCGCTTTTCCGTGAGGAGATTACGCGAGCCGTGCATTTTCTTGAAGATTTGACGGGCGAAAAAGTCATCGGACATCGCGCTCCGTTTTTCTCGATTACAAAAGAATCGTTATGGGCGTTGGATATTCTCGGCGAAGTAGGAATCCGTTACGATTCGAGTATTTTTCCCGTTTTGAATTATCGCTACGGCATCGCCGACGCGCCGCGTTTTCCCTACGACATCGAAGGCGAAAACTACAAGCTGAAGGAATTTCCCGTTTCGACTTTGAAATTGCCAGGCGTAACTTTGCCGGTGGCGGGCGGCGCGTATTTTCGGATTTACCCGTATCATTTGAGCAAACAGTTTTTAAAGGCGGTCAACCGGACGGGCAATCCGTTCACGTTTTATCTTCACCCGTGGGAACTCGACCCGAAGCATCCGCGCATCGAAGTGCCGCGCCGGATTGCCGGATTGACGCACTATTTTAATTTAGGCGCGACCGAGCGAAGATTCAAAAAACTGCTGCGCGATTTTCGGTTTGCGCCGATGCGCGAAGTTTTGAATATCAATTAACATTAGTTTTAAATCAAAAATTTAGGATATAAATATGGCAACAAAAACAGCAAAAGAAGTTGAAGAAAAAGTGCGCGTTCATTTTGACGATGACGCGGAACGCTTTGACGCGATTTATAAAAAGGAAAAAGGTTTCGTCGATAAATTTATTGACGATTTCTGGCGCGGCGTGGTTCAACGGCGGCTCGAATTGAACGTCGAAAAACTGCAGCCGTTGGCGGGAAAAAAGATTTTAGATGTCGGCTGCGGTTCGGGCAGATTCTGCATCGCTTTTGCCAAAGAAGGCGCGGCGCAAGTCGTCGGCGTGGACTTTGCAAAATTGATGATTGACATCGCCGAAGAACTCGCCAAAGAAGAAGGCGTTGCCGACCAATGCGATTTTCGCGTCGGCGCGTTCCCCGAAATTATTTCAGATTCGGAAGCACCGTTTGATGCTTCGACCGCCAACGGATTTTTCGATTACATCGCCGAACCCGTTCCGATTATCGCCAAGATGCGCGAGCTAACTAAAGGCAAAGTGATTATGAGTTTTCCGAAAGCCGTCGAGTTTCGCGTTCCGATTCGCCGTTTTCGTTTTTGGATGAAGGGAACGCCGCTTTTTCTTTATCGTGAGGAGCAAGTGAAAAAAATTCTTGCCGAAGCCGGAATCACCGATTACGAATGGATAAATCTCGACCGCGATTATTTAATAATTGCAACGGTCTGATTTAGCTTTTTCTTAACACTCGAATATTAAAATTTACGAAGGAATAAAAGAACGGCGTGGACTCAAAACCAATCCGCGTTCTGCACATCATTACGCGAATGATTGTCGGCGGAGCGCAAGAAAATACTCTGCTCTCGGTCATCGGACTCGATGCGATGCCGGAGTACGAAGTTACGCTGGTGAGCGGCGTAGATCGCGGGCGCGAAGGCGAATTGCTTTCCGAAGCGCGTGAGAAAACGCGCCTCGTCGTCATTCCCGAAATGGGCAGAAGCATCAATCCTTTTTCGGATTTCATTGCCTTTTGGAAAATCTACCGGCTGATTAAAAAAGGACGTTATCACATCGTTCACACGCATTCGTCAAAAGCCGGAGTGCTTGGCAGAATTGCCGCGTGGCTCGCCGGAACGCCGATAATCGTTCACACTCTCCACAGTCTTGTCTTTCACGATTATCAACCTTGGTTTATCAACAAATCTTGGCGCGGCATTAAAAAAATGTGTGCGCCGATAACCGATTTTTTTATCAGCGTCTCAGAAATTATCGTGCAGAAAGCAATCAAGGCGGGCATTGATAAACCGGAAAAGTTTCGCACGATTTACAGCGGAATGGAACTCGATTGGTTTTTGAACGCGAAATTTGACAGCAAAAAAGTTCGGCGCGAGTTCGGCATCCCCGAAGACGCGCCGGTCGTCGGAAAAATCGCGCGGCTGTTTCCTTTGAAGGGACATGACCAACTGATGGATGCCGCGCCGGAAATCGTCAAGCGCGTTCCCGATGTCAGATTCTTTCTCATCGGCGACGGAATGTTATTGGAACATCTTCAAGAACGCGCCGGAAACTATGGGATTTTAGAAAATTTCGTTTTTGCCGGATTGATTCCGCGCGAGCGGATTCCAGAAATGATTTCCGCGATGGATGTTGTAGTTCATACTTCTTTGCGCGAAGGTCTCGCGCGGGTTTTGCCGCAATCTCTGGCGATGGGAAAACCGTGTGTGTCGTTTGATATTGACGGCGCGCCGGAAGTTGTCATCAACGACAAGACCGGCTATCTGGTCGAAACTTACGACAACAAAGGATTAGCCGAATCCGTTTCGCGCCTTTTGAAAGACCCGGAATTGCGGGCGCGAATGGGCGAAAACGGTCGTCGCCACGTTGACCCGTCGTTTCGGATGGAAACGATGGTCAAAGAAATCGCCGAAGTTTATGAAATGCTTTTAGAGCGGAAAACTGATAAGATAAAAAAATTTGACGCGAAAAATAATTGATACAAGAGGGTTCGTTCGCGCATTTGTTTCATTTAAACTTGATTTTGCCCGCGGTATGAGTTTGAATAAATAAATCCAAAAATAGTTTTATCCGGTACAAACTGCGTGCGACTTTGAAACGGTTAAATGAATCATTTTGATAATTTAATTTATCAGATTGACGCGGATAAATCGTCTTTGTTCAGCAGTCGGCTTAGAATTATAATCCGCCGGTGAGAACGATATAATTTTTACAAAAGGTTTTCAAGCTAATTCTACAAAAGATTTTCAAGCTAATTCATTGAGAAACCTTTTAATTGTGATGAACGCCGCAAAACGGTTCAAGCGTTTTGAAAGATCTCTATGCTGCGAGTTTTATCTAATCCCTTTTTCATCGCTTCGATAAGTTTCGTCCTTGCGGCGGCGTTGACTTATGTCGTGCGCGAGGCGGCGCACCGGTTCGGGTTTGTCGCTAAACCGAAGATAGATCGCTGGCACAAACGTCCGACGGCGATGCTCGGCGGCGTGGCGATTTTTGCGGCGACCGTTTCGATTTATTTGCTGTTTGTGCCGAAGACGGCGGAATCGCTCGTCGTTCTGGCAGGCAGCACGATTCTTTTTTTCGTCGGTTTGGTTGACGACATTCTGCACGTCAAGCCGTATCAAAAACTTATCGGACAATTTATCGGCGCGGGCGTGGTCATCGGCTACGGTTTGGTTTTGCCCTGGACGGATTCGCAGATTTTGAATATCGCCATCACCGGCTTTTGGCTAGTCGGCATTTCCAACGCGATAAATCTTTTGGACAATATGGACGGGCTTTCCGCCGGAATCGCGGCGATTGCGGCGTTCTCTCTGGCAATCGGTTTCGGCGCGAGCGGGCAATCGGTTGAACTGCTTTTTCTCTCGACTTTTATCGGCGCGTTAATCGGATTTCTCGTTTTTAATTTTAATCCGGCTTCGATTTTTATGGGCGACTGCGGCTCTTTGTTCGTCGGATTTTTGCTGGCGAGTTCGGTTCTGCTGACTAATTCCGGCGGGCGTTCGCGCGGCATCGTTTCGATTTTGGCAGTTCCCGCGCTTGTTCTTTTCGTGCCGATTTTCGATACAACTTTTGTAACGGTTTTGAGAAAAATTTGGGGACGCAAGGCTTCGCAGGGCGGACGCGATCACACATCGCACCGGCTCGTCGCGCTCGGACTATCCGAACGCGACGCGGTTTTGCTGCTTTACGGTTTGGCTCTCGCCGCCGGTTTGATCTCGCTTTTCGTCCGCGAACTCGAACCGACGCAGAGCATCGCTATAATTTTATTTTTTATTATAATTTTGACGATTGTCGGCGTTTATCTCTCGAAGGTAAAGGTTTATGAAGAACAGCAGACGGAAATCGCTTTGCAGAACAAAGCCGCTTTCGGGTTTCTCTTAAATCTCTCGCACAAACGCCGCGTTTTTGAAGTCGTTCTGGACGCGCTTCTGATTACGCTCGCTTATTACGCCGCGTATGTTTTAATTTTCGGGCATTTTGAAAATATGGAGGAAACGTGGACGCTGTTTGTCAAATCGCTGCCGATTTTGATTGCGCTGAAACTTTCCGCGTTTCTCGTCGTCGGCGTGTATCGCGGAATCTGGCGTTACACGGGCATCCGCGACATCGTAACATTTGCCAAAGGCGTTATTTTAGGCTCTATTTTGAGCGTTTTGGCACTTTTGTTGCTTTATCGTTTTGAACATTATTCGCGGGCGATTTTTGTCGTTGACGCTCTTTTGCTTTTGCTCGCGCTGGCGGGAAGCCGAATGGCGTTTCGATTTTTCCGGCAGCTTTTGCCCGCGCCGATGTCCGCCGAAGGCTGCAAAGTTTTGATTTACGGGGCGGGCGACGGCGGCGAGATGGTTTTGCGCGAATTGAAAAATAATCCAGATTGGAATTACGCGCCCGTCGGATTTGTGGACGACGACCCGCTCAAGAAAAATAAAGTTATTCACGGCTTGAAGGTTTATGGCGGCAACGGCTCGCTCAAAAAAATCTGCCTCGAAAACGCGGTGCAGGAAATTTTGCTTTCCGTCCGCAGCGTCTCGCCGGACAAATTAAAAGAGATAAGAGAAATCTGTAAGGAATTGGACGTTTCTCTCAAACGCGCTCTTTTGAAGGTCGAAACGGTGGATTTTGAATAAGTTTCAAGTTTCAGGTTTCAAGTTTTCGTAATACTTCGTTCAATGCCGGGTTAAACTAATCGAGTTTTCCGACTTGAAACTTGAAACCTGAAACTTGAAACCCGAAGTTTAAATCCGATGATAAAATCAATCAAACTCGCAACCGCTCTGAGCCGCGCCGCGCTTTTGATGGCGGCGTTGGTTTGTTTGGCGGCGACGCTTTACTTTGCCAAATGGTGTCTCGCCGATGCGGTCGCCTCGCAAGCACCGGATAAAAACATCGCGGCACTGATGGTTGATTTAGCTCCGCGCGATCCGCAGACGCATTACGCGCTTGCCGTTTTAACGGAAGAAACTTTTCTGCCCGAAGACTTGCCGAAATCGCTCGCCGAATTCGAGCAGGCGACCGCGCTTTCGCCGAATGATTTTCGTCTGTGGCTGGCGTTCGGCAAAGCTCGCGAACGAAACGGCGACGCGGCGGGCGCGGAACTCGCGTTGCGAAAAACTCTCGAATTCGCCCCGCATTACGCCGACGTTCAATGGACGCTCGGCAATGTTCTGCTGCGGCGCGGCAAGCGCGAGGAAGCCTTCGACAAAATTCGTCAAGCGGCGGAAAATGATAATAATTATCGAGTTCCGGCAATCGCCGCCGCCTGGCAAATTTACGACGGCAATCTCGATTCGATCAAACAAAATTTGGGCGATTCGGCGAGTGTGAACGCAGCTCTGGCGATTTTCGTCGTCGAACAAAAACGCTATGACGAAGCCGTCGAAATCTGGAACTCGCTGCCCGCCGAAGCGAAAAAACACGCGCTCAAAGCAGACGGCGAGGCACTTTTTAACAAATTGATGGCGGCGAAAAAATTTCGCGCCGCTTTGCAGATTCAAACGAGTTTTGAAGAACTGGCGAACGAGGAAAAACCGGCAATCGGAGCGATTTTCAACGGCGGTTTCGAGCGAGATTTGAAACGCGAAAAAGCGGGCGCCTTTGAATGGCAAATCGCCGACGGAACGCAGCCGCAAATCGGTTACGACGACGCGCAGAAAGTCGGCGGAAGCCGCAGTCTGGTGATAGTTTTTAATTCTTCGGACGGCAAAGATTTCCGCAGGGTTTCGCAAATCGTCGCAGTCGAACCGGCTAAAAAATACGTTTTGGAATTATTTTATAAAGCGGAATTGAAAACTTCCGCCACGCTTCGCTGGGAAATTGCCGACGAAGCGGACGGCAAAATTTTGGCGGCGACAAATCCGATTTCGGGCGTTGCCGATTGGACGCAGTTGAAAACCGAATTTACGACCGCCGCCGACACCGAAGCCGTCGTCGTGCGTCTCGTGCGCGAAAACTGCAAATCAATAATCTGCCCGATTACGGGAAAAGTTTGGTTCGATAATTTTTCGATAAATTAGTCGGAGCGCGGACGGAAGCGTCCGCGCTCCCGGTCAATAAATGTCCGAAGACGAAAAAAATCCGAATTTCTCCGAAGCGTTCGACGCGGGCGAAACGCCTTCGCGTTTGAGCGGGGCGACGTTTTTTCTGCTCTGCGCGATGCTCGTATTTTCGACTCTCGCCTTTGGCGCGGTTGACGTTTGGGCGTTGGGCGCATTGTCTCTGTTCGCTGGCTCGATTGCGGTTTGCTGGCTGGCGGACGCTTGGCTGAAGGGCGAATTTCGATTTAACGCAAGCACTCTGCAAATTCCTCTGGCGGCTTTAATTTTAATCGGTTTAATCCAGATGCTTCCGCTTCGCAGTCAGAATATTTCGAGCGATTTGCTGGCGATTCCGGCAGCTGCGTCGCTCTCGCTCGCGCCGTATGCGACCCAATTGGCAGTCGTTCAACTAATCGCTTATTTCATATTTTTCGCCGCCGCGCTCGCCTTTATCAACAGTCAAATCCGGCTGCGTAAAATCGTTTTGACGATCATAATTTTCAGTTCCTTGATGGCGTTTTACGGAATTTTGCAGCGGCTCGCCAACCTGGAAGCGATTTATGGTTTGCGCTCGCCCGGTCAAGCCTTTCCGTTTGCGTCATTCGTCAACCAGCATCATTTCGCCGCGTTTATGGAAATGACGATGGGTTTGACGCTCGGACTTCTTTTCGGCAAAGCGACAAAAGCGAACAAGCGAATTTTTTTATTGATTGCCGTCGTTATAATGGGAATCGCGCTTGTTTTTACAAGTTCGCGCGGCGGTATGTTGAGTCTGCTCGGAGTCGTCGGTTTTGTCGTCGTGGCGAATCTTTTGCAAAAACCGACGGGCGAGATTGATTTGACGATTGAAAACGGAAAGAATTTTCGCCGCAGCTTTGCGTTTATCGGCGGCGGTTTGGCATTGATTTTAGTTTTGTTCGGCACGGTTCTGCTGCTCGGCGGCGACGAATCGCTTTTGCGGGGAATCGGTTTGTCAAATCCCGAAGACATCAGCAACGGCAGAACGCATTTTTGGCAAATCGCGTGGCGTATTTTTCTCGATTATCCGATTATCGGCGCGGGACTCGACGCTTTCGCCTTCGCCTTTACGCGATACGATTCCTGGAACGGCGTGTTTCGCATCGAACAGGCGCACAACGATTATCTGCAAATTTTGGCGGAGGCGGGCGTTTTGGGTTTTGCCTGCGTTGCGTCGTTTATCTATTTGCTTTTCAAACGAAGCGTCTCGATTATCGGCAAATCATCAGACGCTTTTCGGCGCGGCGCGGGCATCGGCGCACTCGCCGGTTGTTTCGGAATTTTGATTCACAGCTTTTTCGATTTTCCGCTTCGCACGCCGTCGAACGCGCTTTTCTTTTTGTCGCTGGTCGCTTTAGCAACCGTTTCGATTAGTTTGCAGAAAACCTCTCGGAAAAAGCGTTTGAAAAGCAGATTAGACCCGGAATAGATAAAAGATTTAGTCTATTCGCTTGTTTTCCGCATTATTCCGATAAAAGTTTATCCGAAAAATTTTGAAAATTGGCGAGTCTTTTCTCGTAAGCGTCGCGGGCGATTCGCACATCTTCGAGAAAAAACGGCAGTTCTTCGAGTCGGAGTGCCTGCGGTCCGTCAACGAGAGCTTTGGTCGGTTCGGGATGAAAATCCACGAGAATCATATTCGCTCCGGCGATAACGCCCTGCGCGGTCGCGTGCATTATGTCTAAAATTCCTTCCGAACCTCGACTGCGCGAGCCGACCGAATGCGAAGGGTCAATGCAGACCGGCATTCTCGTCAAACGCTTGACGACCGGAACGTGCGCGAAATCAACGAAATTTCGATGCGGGTCGCCGATATTCGTTTTCATTCCGCGCAGCCCGAAAACGACTTTTTGATTGCCTTCGCTGGCGAGATATTCCGCCGCGTTTAAGGATTCGTCGAGCGTGATGCCGAAACCGCGCTTGAGCAAAATGGGAAATTCCTGCTGCCGCCCGACGCTTTTCAAAAGCTCGAAATTCTGCGTGTTGCGCGTGCCAATTTGCAGCATCACGCCGGTCGGATTTCCCGTCAGCTTCAACGCTTCTTTTATTTCCGCGATGTGCGATTCGTGCGTAATCTCCATCGCAATCACTTTGATTCCGTATTTTCCGGCGAGTTCAAAAACAAAGGGAAGACAATTTTTGCCGTGTCCCTGAAAAGAATACGGACTCGTGCGCGGTTTATACGCGCCCATTCGGGTGCAAACTTGATTGTTTTCGCGCAGAGCCTTCATCATCGCTTCGACGCTTTCCGGCGAATCAACGGCGCACAATCCGGCGAAAACATTGAGCGTGTCTTGTCCGAAACGCACGCCTCGATAATCGAAAAAAGCGGTGCGCGTGTCGCCTTTGTGCCGACCGAGAATGCGGTATTCTTCCGACACGCGGACAACGTGGTCAACGCCCGGCAGACTTCGCATTTCCTCGATGGAAAGTGCCGCCGTGTTGCCGATTAAATAAATTTCGGTCAAGGTTTGCTCTGCGCCTCGAACGCGGTGAACGCGGTGTTCGATGTTTTCGAGCCGCGCCAGATGATTTTCCAGTTGCCGAAATTTTTCGGTCTCAGGCTCGATGTCCGGTTTAAGAATTAAAATCATTTTTGAAAATTTACTTTTAAAGTTAACGGGAATTTGAAACCGCAGATTCACACAGATTAGGAAAATATAAAAAGCCCGAATTTTATTTTTATCAAAAAAATATCCGTGTTTATCCGTGTCAATCTGTGGCTAAAAGATTCATTTGTCGCCTTCTATTTTTACGACGGAATAGCGTCCTAGAAAACGAAATTCTTCCGCTTGTTCTTTTATCTCGTCGAGTGCGCCGCGCAATTCGCTCTCGCTCGGCGGTGCTTGCAAATCAACGTAAAAATTATACTGCCACGGTCGCCCTTGAATCGGACGGCTTTCGATTTTCAGCAAATCAATGCCGCGCCGCACAAACGGTCGGAGCGCGTCGTGCAATGCGCCCGGACGATGCGGCAATTTGAAAATCAGCGAAATTTTTTCGCCTTTGCTGGATTCGTTCGCTCTCGCGGCGAGCAGAACAAAGCGCGTGAAATTTTCGCGTCCGTCTTCGAGATGTTCCTGCAAAACAACGCCGCCGTAAATTTCCGCCGCGCGTTTCGCGCCGATTGCCGCGCGTTTTGCATCGCCGCTTTCGATTGCCCGCCGCACGCTGCTTGCCGTGTCGTCGGCTGCCGCGCGGCGAATATTTGGATGCGCGGCGAAAAATCGTTCGCACTGAGCGAGCGCGACCGGATGCGATTCTACCGATTCGATTGATTCGAGCGTCGCGTCTTTCCCGGCGATTAAAAAATGCGCTATCGGCAAAATGATTTCCGCCACGATTCCGAGCGAGCTTTTCAAAAGCAAATCCTGCGAACGATGAACCGCGCCAACCAGAGTGTTTTCGAGCGGAGCTAAAATATAATCGGCGCGTCCTTCGTCAATCGCCGCAAAAAGCGTCTCGAACGTCGGACGCGAAACGCTTTCGTTATTTTCGCCGAACAGTTCGATAACGGCTTCTTCGCTGAAAGTTCCGCGCTCGCCCAAAAACGCGACGCGCCCGTTCACATCAAAATTTTCCTCTTTCGGCGCGTCGTTGGTCGCCGCCGAAATTTGATACGTTTGCAGTTGAATTTGCAAGGATTCGTCAATAATGCGCTGAAAAATATTTACGATATTCTGCTCGTCGAGCGGACCGGAATTTTGCCCGCTCAAACGCGCCAGCACTTCGCGCTCGCGCTGCGGGTCGCACAGCGACGTATCGCTGCGCCGCTTGACCGCACCGACGCGCAGCGCAATCGCCGCGCGTCGGTTCAAAAGCCTCAGCAATTCGTCGTCAATCGCGTCAATTTCGGCTCGCGGATTATCGGTTTTTTCATCCATTAAAAATTTTCTCAACCTCGCCGTCGTATCAGTTTATATCTTTTTGCAAATAGTTTGCTATTATATAGTTCAAAAAATATAGACGCGCGGCGAAAATTTTGGTAAGTTTCAAAGCAGCCGAAATTTTAAGAAGTTTTAAAAGACGGTTGTTGAAAATCAGTCTGTATTAGTTGTTTTCTTTTTTAATTGCGGGATGAAAAAGGAATCAGTTTCGATTAAAAATTATGTCGGGTCGAAGACTACCTCTGCGTTGTTTGACGCGCGGGCGGCGGCGCGTTCAGCCAAACAGCGCGGCATTTCCGACGAAAAATTGAAGACGATTCTCTTGGAAGTCAATCAAAAATTAAGCGAAGGTCTTTCGAGCGCGGCTGAAAAAATCATTGACTTGACGCTTGAAAATTACTCGCACACGCCCGAACAAAAAGCCGAACTCGTCCATCTGCTTTCCTACATTTATGAAACGCAAGGTCGCTACAAGGAATCGCTTGAAACAATCGAACAATACGACGACGAAGAGCTTTTAAGCGAACTAGAACCGGAAACGCAGATTCGCATTATCACGCAGCTTGCCATCGCTTTTAACAACACGAACGATTATCCGAAAGCAGTCGCGCTTTTGAATTACGCTTTGGAAGAAGCCAAAACCGGCGAGATCAACGCGCTGTTCGGCGCGATTTACGTTGCCTTCGCCCGCGTCTATCGCAAGTTGAGCGAGTTTCCGATTGCCCGCGACCACGCCGAAAAAGCGTTAAATTATTTTCGTGAAACGGGCGATTGGCGCGGCATGGCGGAATCGTATCATACGATTGCGATAACGCATCACTTGGGAGGCAACAGCGAAAAATCGTTGGAGTTTTTCGATTTGGCGATAAAAATTATCGGTTCGCGCAACGCGCCCTTTCTGCTCGGAAAATTTTATTCGGATATGTCGGGCGCGTATTGGTTTTTGCGCCGACCGCAAGACGGTATGGCTTGTCTGGAAAAATCAATTAAATTTTTCGAGCAAACCGAACATAAAATTCAAGCTACCGCCGCGTATAACAATTTAGGACTTCATTTGACGATGCGCGGCGAATGGACGCGAGCCGAAGCCGCTTATAAAAGAGCGTTGGATTTAGCGACCGAAGCGAATCACGTTCACGTGGCGGGAATTTTGGATTCGCTGGGCGAGTTGAAAATTCTGCGCGGCGAATTTGCGGAAGCCCAAGAGATGCTCGAACGAAGCGTCGCCCTGGCAAAGGAACGCAAGACGGAATGGTATGTCATTCAATCGCTCAGAAATTTGGCGCGGTGTTTGCTGCTTCAGGGAAATCTCGCCGAAGCCAAAGCCAAAGCCAAAGAAACAATCGGAATTTGCAAGCGTATCGGCGAACGTCAAATCGCAAATATGGCGCGTTTGGTTTTGGCGGAAGTTTATCTGGAAGAAAACCAACGCTCCGAAGCGGAACGCGAACTTACGACGATTGAAGAATCTGACCCGTCAACGGATTTTTTCGTGCTTGGAAATATCCAGCGCATTCGCGGTCTGCTCGTCTTGGAAAATGACGACGAGGAATTAGCCGTTCATCATTTCAGCCGCGCTTTGACTATTTTTGAAGCGGCGGAAGATGCATTTCACACGGCACTTGCACATTATTTGATTGGCAAAACAATCTATCAAACTCAGCCTGACCGCGCCCGCAAACATCTGATTTCGGCGAACGAGATTTTCCGCAAACTCGGCGTTCAGACGCTTTTCTCAAAAACCGAATTAACGCTCGAAAAATTGAAAACCGTCGAAACGCCGAAAAAGCGCGTAACCAATGCCGGCTCGCAGCTTTTAATGCTTCGTCTGGCGGAAGCGACCGCCTCGCGCGAACTTTTGTTCCGCGAACTCGTCGCCATTCTTCAGCAGGAAAGCAAGGCGCAAAAAATCATCGTCGCTGAAATAAACGACCAGAAAAGGTTTTATCCGTTTATCACGCACGGCTACGTTCCGAACGAAAGTATGGGACTCATCGCCAAACTGCAGGAAGCGCATCAGAAAAACGATTTGGATAATTTCGCCAAAACGAAAAATTTGCAGATTTTTAATTTGCACGCGCCGAGTTCCGCGCCCGCGCTTTTGATAATTGCGCCGCGTTCCGGCGCAGCCTTGAACGACGACGGCTCGCTTCAACCGCTGCTGCGCGTCGTCGAACTCGGAATGGACGTTTGCGCTCTGCGCGACAAAGATAAATCTCAACACACCGACCTCGAAACAAGTCAATTTACGTCAAATTCTCTGATGCCCGGTTTTATTCATTCTAGTCCGGCGATGACTTCTCTGGTCGAAGAAGTTTATAAAATCCGCTCGTCCGACGTAACGGTTCTCGTAACGGGCGAATCGGGAACGGGCAAGGAATTGGTTTCCCGCGCGATTCACACGATTTCCACGCGCAAGGATAAAGTTTTCGTGCCGTTTAACTGCACCGCCGTTCCGAAGGAATTAGCCGAAGGTCATCTGTTCGGATATAAAAAAGGCGCGTTCACCGGCGCGGTTGCCGATTCGCCCGGAATGATTCGCGCGGCGGACGGCGGAACTTTGTTCCTTGACGAAATCGGCGATTTGCCGCTCGACGTGCAGCCGAAAATTTTGCGATTTTTGCAGGAAGGCGAAGTTCAGCCGCTCGGCGAAAAACGCCCGATAAAAGTTGACGTGCGCGTGATAGCCGCGACGAATATGCCGCTCGAAGAAAAGGTCGCCGACGGCAGTTTCCGCGAAGATTTATATTATCGTCTGAACGTCATTCGCCTGCGCGTTCCGCCGCTTCGTGAACGCCGTTCGGAAATTCCGCCGATAGTTAATTATTATGTTAATCAATACTCGGCGCGGTTTGGCAAACGCGATGTTGTTATCACGCCGCAGACGATTGATTTACTGATGGTCTGTGATTGGGCGGGCAACGTGCGGCAGCTTTGCAACGAAATTCAGCGCATTGTCGCCCGCGCCGAAGACGGCGAAAAAATCACGCCCGAACATCTTTCGTCCGATTTGAAACGAAGCGCAAGCCCGATTGCGTCGTTCGCCGAGAACGGAAACGTCAAACCGATTACATCTTACGACAGCGCGTTTTCATCATTCAGCGTCGGCACGCAAAGCGGCACGCTCGAAGAAGCCGTCTCCGAACTAGAAACGCAAATGATAAAAGCCGCGCTCGCCCGCCATCGCTGGAATATCTCGCGTGTCGCCAAAGAATTAGGATTGACGCGGCGCGGTCTCTATATGAAAATCGCCCGCTACGGAATCGAAAAAGCAGCGTAAATCAATTACGCGCTTTCAAATTACAAACTACGAATTGAATCAGAGGTAAAAACATTCGTAATTTGAAAGCGCGTAATTGAAAGAGAAAGTCCCATCAACATAAAGAACGCCATCGCCACCTCCGCGTCGCCGAGATTGTATTGCACTAGCCCGCTCGTGAAAAATCCGATCATTCCGCCGAAACTTCCCAAGACGATTCCTTTTTCGCGCCAATCAATTTTAGAGTCTGCAATTTGGAATTTCAGATAACGCAAAAGTGTCCGCGCGTAAATCCATAAAATCCAAAGCCAAATCAGAAGCGCGGGCAAACCGCGTTCGACGAGTAACTGCAAAGGCGTAGAATGAAAATGTCCCATCGGCAGTTTGCCGCCGTCGTATAAATTCCAATCGCGCCAGTAACGCTGAACCGAATCCATTCCGACACCGATAAAAAAATGTCGCGGGCTGCTCGTCCAAAGCCGCACACCGTCTTGATACATCGTCTCCCGATAAAGCGTCGAGTCGTCTTTTTGGTCAAACATTCCGACGTGGCGGCTCTGCTGCAAAAAAATGAGTCCACCGATTGCCAATGGCAAAATTATCACCGCCAAACCGAGAAGCAATCGGCGGTTGCCGTTGGCGATGACAACGGCAACGGCGGAAATTAAAAAGCCCAACTCCGACGACCGCGTAACGGTCAGCAGAAGCGCGAGTAGCATTCCCGCGAGACAAACAGCTAATAGCGACGCGGCAAAGCGGCGCGTCGGCGCGACTACAATTTGTTGTTCAGATTGATTTGATTCCTCCGCGCTTCTTTGTTTTCGTGATAAAAATTTGTTTCCTAAAGAGGCGATAAATAATCCGAAAACGAGCGAAGCGATAAGCTGCAAGACTTCCGAATAAGTTACATAATGACTGTAAAATCCGGTCGAACGCCAATTTCGGCTGCGCTTCCAACCGTCTATTCCGAGTCGTTCGAGCGCGTTTTCGCCGCCGAGCAAATCATCGCGGCGCACATCAACGATAAAATCAAAATCGGGACGATAAAATTTCACTTTCGTAATTTCGTTACGCTCGATTTGCGCGATTAAATCGTCGGGCGTTTTCAACTTTACGCCGTTCGCTTCGAGCAGTGCGTCGCCTTCCATCAATCTGGCTTTTGTCAAAGGGCTGTCCGGCGCAACGCCGTGAATTTCCACGCCGCGCCCGATGAGTCTTTGAATCGGTGTCCAGACGACGTTGACCATACACGAAAAAATCATCGCCGATGCGAGAAAAATGGCGGCGCGTTTTGTGCGGACGACGTTGACGACGTAATAAAAAATCAAAAACAAAAGAGTTCCGCGCAAACGGTCAATCGAAATATCGGGCGCGTAAGAGAAAATCGAAGTGATGACCGACCAGCCGAAAAACGCCCACAAAGCGACATCGAGCGGCGTGCGAACGAGGCGCGGTCGCAGTTTGAGAAACAAGCGAACGACCCAGAGAAACATTCCGGTCAGCCATGCGATTTGCGTCGCGGCAATCGAATGCGGCTCGGAGACGAACATCAAAATTATAAAAACGAACGAGGCACGCTCAAGCCAACGAGCGAAGATGTTTTCGGTTTTGATGTCGGCTAAAGAATCGAATCGTTCGAGAAAATTCTTCATATTGTTTGAAAGTTTCCCACAAAATTTGAAAAAGTAAAAAGAACAAAATTCGCCGCGCATAAATTTTTTCTTTTTACTTTTGCCTTTTGCCTTTTTACTTTTTACTTTCAAATCTTGTAGTCTGACATCTGCGCTTCGATTATGAAAGAAACCTCGAAAAATCTGCCCGCCGATTTCGATTCGTTCGCCGAAAATCTGTTGCGCGAAGCCGAGACGATTGAAGGATATTTGTCGCCGAACGAGATGCGTTTTCTCGCGCTGCTCGCGGCGTATCCGACGGCGAAAGGCGGCGTTTTGGAAATCGGAAGTTTCAAAGGCAAGTCAACTTTTATTCTGGCGAAAGCCGCCGCGCTCGCCGGAGACGAAAAAATTTACGCCGTTGACCCGCTGACTGCGCCTTCGGCGACCGACCCCGATTTGCGCGGCGCGGCGAGTTCGTTCGGCGACTTTCAAACGAATATCAAAGCGCATAACGTCGCCGACCGCATCGAATTTCACCAAACATTTTCTTACGAACTCGCCAAAACATGGACGCGCCCGCTTCGATTTTTATGGATTGACGGCGACCACACATACAAGGGAACGAAACTCGATTTTGACGGTTTCGCGCCGCATTTGGCGGACGGCGGAATCATTGCGATGCACGACGTTCTGCACGAATTCGACGGCGGAATCCGCGTTTTTATGGAAGACATTTTGCTCTCGCCGAACTTCGGCGCGTGCGGTTTTTGCGGCTCGATTGGCTGGGCGCAGTTTCACGAAAACGAAAACGCGGGCGAAAAATATCGGGCGGAAAAATTAAAACTTTACCGGCGTTTAAGCCGCTTGATTCCGTTTATCATTTTCAAAAAAGAATTGAAGGGATTTGAAAAAAAGCGATACAAATTTTATCGCTCGCGTGTTCCGCGCGGCGCGGTCAATCCGGCTGAATGGGTGAAAATGGTAAGATAAATTATGCTTGAAACCGATTTGAATCTGACCGCCGAAATCAAACTTTACTACGACCTTTTCGTTCCCGAAAATACGGAAAAACCCGCGCCGCTGCTGCTCGCCGTTCACGGTTACGGGGCGCACAAACGCTATATGATGCGCGAGGCGAAATTGATCGCGCCGGAGGATTTCGTCGTCGCTTCGATTCAAGCTCCGCATCAACATTACCGGCAAACCGACGACGGTTACAAAATCGGTTTCGGCTGGCTGACCGATTACAAGTCGGACGAATCAATCGCGCTGCATCATCAGTTCGCGCGGCGTTTAATCGAGAAATTGTCAAAGGAAAATCTGATTGACGCGCGGCAAGTTTATCTTTTCGGTTTCTCGCAAGCCTGCGCTCTCGATTTTCGATTTGCCTTTACTAATCCCGACGCGGTGCGCGGCGTAATCGGCGTGTGCGGCGGCATTCCTTCGGACCTAGAAACCAACGCGCTTTACAAAATTTTAGAGGCAAATGTTTTCTATCTTTACGGCGACGAGGATGAATTTTACGCGCTCGAAAAATTTCAAACCTTCGAGCGCAAACTAAAAAAAATCCTGCCGAATTTCGAGTCGAAACTTTACCGCGCAAAACACGAAATCACGAACGCGATGCGCGAAGATATGCGGACGTGGATAAGAGAAATGAGAGATGAGAAATGAGAAATAAAAACGAATAAGATTTTTCATTTCTCATCTCTCATTTCTCATTTAATTTTATTTGCTTAATCTCGACTTGTCCTTGAATTTCGACCGGCACAATCAAATCCAGAAAACTTTCGCCCGCTTCGTTTTTGGAAATTTCGACGCGCATATTTTCCGCCTTCAAAGATTCTAAAATCGAATGTGCGCCGTATAATTCGACGGTTGCCGTTTTCTTTTCGTTTTCGACGGGAACGACGAAAAGCCTTTCGATGCGCTTTTCGCCGATGCGAAAGGAAACGTCAACGACCGTCGTATCAAGGACGGTGATTTTCGGGTTGGCGATATTGAGCGGTATTCGCTGGGCTGTGAAATCCGACGTTTTGTTGTCGAGATTGATTTTTTCGGTCGAGATAAAATCAAGCGATTTGACAAAACTCTCCGGTCCGCGCACGCGCACCTTCGGCGGCGAAATCGTTTCGTCATAAACCTCGTAATTTTCGACGACCGCGCCTTCGGTTTCGGCTTTGATGGGAATTTCCTTTTCCTCGATTTGTTCGAGTTTGACCGCGATTTTGTTCGGCTGAATCTCTTCGAGCTTAACGCCGGTCGGCAATTCGACCGAAACATTTGCCGGCGTAATTTGCACGCTGCGGTCGCCCGCATGAACGTCCGTCAAATCGAGCGCGACCACTAAATCGTCGGGTTTTATCTGGTCAATGCGGCGTTTGTCGCCGGTTACAAGCAAATCAACTTCCTGCACCGAGACGTTCGTCGCTTCGACTTGGTCTGACGTTCGCGGTTTGAGCGTGATGTTTCGCAGGCGTTCGGTCGTCGGCGCACGCAGTCCGGTTACGCCGAGCCAGAGCGCAATCGTAATGACGAGCGCGATTGTCTTCATCAGCCAATCTTCCAAAAAAACGCGGCGCAGCAGGCGGCGAAATGAGAATTTCCAATCTTCTTTTTGAAAAAAATTTTCCATTTTATTCGGAGTGCGGTCAAATTAGACAACCGTAATTTCCGATTCGCTTTCTTTCATCGTTTTGGTTTGCTCGCGCGGTTTTTCGATGATGGAAATTTCCATCGCGCCGAGCAGCGAAGCGCGGAGCGCGGTCGTGTCGAGATTTCTTTTCACTTGCCCGTTTTCGACAAATGTGATCAATCCGGTTTCTTCGGAGACGACGACCGAAATCGCGTCCGAACCTTCTGTTACGCCGATTGCGGCGCGATGGCGGGTGCCGAGTTCGCGTGAGATGCTCGGATTTTTCGTCAAGGGTAAAAAAACGGAAGCGGCGGCAATGCGCTCGTTTTGAATTATCACCGCGCCGTCGTGAAGCGGCGTTGACGGATTGAAAATCGTAACCAGCAAATCGTAACTCAGACGCGCGTCGAGTGTTACGCCCGTATCAATCAAATTTCGCAAGCCGACATTGCGCTCGACGACAATCAACGCGCCCGTTTTTTCCGAAGCGAGCGTGGTCGCCGCCAAAACGATTTCGTCATAAATCGTTTCGCCGAGTTGCCCGCGCGGGCGGCGCAGCAGAAACGGAAAGCGCAGACGATTGCCGAAATAAATCAGAGCCTGCCGAATTTCCGATTGGAAAAGAACGATAATCGCCACGCCGATATACAGCACGGCGGAACGCAAAACGAATTCGAGTGTCGCCAAATCCTCCGCCACCGCGAGCCAGTATAAAAGCGCGAGAATAACCATTCCGACGACGGTCGGAACTGCCCGTGTGCCGCGCAGCAATTTCAATACGACGTAAACAATGATAAAGACCAGCGCGATGTCGAGCGCATTTCTCAAAGTCGGTAAATAATCATTGACTGCCGCAAACATTTTTTTGACTGGAGCGCAAGCGTCTCGCTTGCAAAGCCTTCGCTCCGAACGCTTAAAATTTTTTCGCGCAGAGAATTTTCGCGCAGACGCGCTCAATGCAAGCGGGACGCTTGCGCTCCAGTCATCAGCATATCATACCAAACTCGAAAATTTTATCGTTTCGTTTTCCTTCCGTGCAAAAAGCCGACGAGTTTTCCGTGCCGGTCAATTACGCCGAGCGCGGCGACTCCGTTTTCGCGCATTAGCTCGCGTGCTTCCGCAAGCGGCGTGTCGGTTTCGACAAAATAATTCGGCGCAATCGGGCGCATTACGGTTTGAATTTTCGTCTTCGCCCAATCTTCGCGCGGCAATTTTTTCAAATCTTCCAAAGATAAAATTCCGTAAAGCTGGCTGTCTCTGGCAACGGGAAAAACCGTCTGCCGGTGAAGCGACAAAATGCGGTCAACAAAATATTGAACGTCCGCGTCGGGCGCAATCGAAATCGGCATTTTCATCACCTCCTCGACGGAAATGTTTTCGGAATTTACAACCTGCACGATAATTCCCTTCGCCGCATCGTAGAGAAAAAGTCCGACGAGAATCGTCCAAAAGCCGGTGAAAAAATCACCGCGCACGAGCGTGATAACGATTCCGAAAGCGATTAAAACCGCCGCGATAATTTGTCCGCAGCGTCCGGTCAAAATCGTCGCTTCGTTCAAATCCGCGCCGCGTCGCCAGAGATACGCCCGCAGAACTCTGCCGCCGTCGAGCGGATAACCGGGAAAAAGATTAAAAACGGCGAGCAGAAAATTCCAGAAACAAAGCGTGAAAAAAAGCGGCGCAATGATGTTTGAACCGAGCGAATTTACTGCCGCCATCAATGCGAGAAACAAAAGCGCGAGCATAAAACTCGCCGCCGGTCCCGCAATCGCAATCCGAAATTCGGCGCGCGGCGTTTCCGGTTCGTGCCGGAATCTAGCAAGACCGCCGAACGGATGAAGCACGATTTCCAAAACCTGCACACCTTCCATTCGGGCGACGACGGCGTGCGCGAGTTCGTGCAGAAAAATCGAAGCGAAGAAAACCAAAGTCGTCAAAAGCCCTAAAATAAAACTGGTTAATGAATTTTCAATTTGCGAATTGATGCTGCTTGCCGTAATCCAACTCATCAACGCCAGCACGAGAAACCAGCGATAATCTACGCGCACTGGAATTCCGAAAACGTGCGCGACGAGTAGTTGACGTTTGAAGAAATGAAGAAACTTCATAGGTGATTAAATGAGAAATGAGATTTGTTTTCGTTCTCATCTCTCACTTCTCATTTCTCATTTCTCATTTTCTAAGCCTCGAACGGAATCTCGGCGTTTTGCAAAACGTGGAGTTCGGTGCGCGAAACTTTTTCTAATAATTCGGGTTCGTCGAACATATTTAAGAGTCCGCGCACGGTCGCGTATCGCGGTTCGTCGGAAACTATCACGGAAAGATTGACGAAGTTGCGGAGATATTGGTCAATGCCGTTTAATAACGCGCCGCCGCCGGTTAAAATAATTCCTCGGTCGTGAATGTCAGCCGCGACTTCCGGCGGAAGTTCGGTTAAAGTGTCGCTGACGATTTGCGCGACGCGGCGGACAATCGCTTCGACGACCGGATAAATTTCGCCGTTGGTGATTTCCACCGAATTCGGACTTCCCGTCTGCACGTCGCGCCCGCGCACCGTAAAAGTTTTATCAATATCTTCGGGCAGATATGCGGTGGCAAATTGCGTTTTGATAATCTCGGCGGTTTCCTCGCCGATTTGCAGCCCGCGATGTTTTCGCAGATGAGTTGAAAGAGCGAGATTTATCTCGTCGCTGCCGATGCGTTCCGAGCGCGAATGGACGACCGCGCCTTTGGCGACGATGGCGATGTTCGTCGTTCCCGCGCCGATGTCCACGACCGCCGAAGCGCGTTTATCTTTCGCCGCCACGCCCGCTCCGAAAGCCGCCGCCAAACCTTCCTCCATCATATAAACTTTGCCGATGTGCGCGTCTTCCGCCGCGTTCATCAACGCCCGCTGTTCGACGTGCGTAACTTCGCCGAGCATACTCATAACCGCCTGCAAAGCCATCTGCGAGCCGCCGGATTTCGATTTTTTGACGAAGTGCGCGAGCATCGTTTTCGTCCGCTCGAAGTCGGCAATCACGCCGCCGGTCAAAGGCGCAAGCACGGTTACGTCGCGCCCTTCGCGCCCGCGCATATCGAACGCTTCCTGCCCGTAAGCGATTGTTTCGCCCGTCAGTTCGTTGACGGCGAGAACCGATGGTTCGTCCAAAACGATGTCGCGCCCTTTGACGGCGATAATCGTATTGGCAGTTCCCATATCAATCGCCATCGAATCGGTTACGAGTTTTTTTAATGATGAAAGTCCTTTCATAGAGGCTTTTTCCCTTGTTCTAAATATAGCAAATTCAAATCTCGTTCGGGGAGAAATTTTTCGATTTTGAAATGCCGAGATAAAGTCTATCTCAATTCCATTTTACTTCAAACAGCGACACGGCTTGCAGGCGATTTTTGACGGTTAAAGATTCCTGCGGCAGATAGGTAAATAAATTTCCGCCCGCCTGCATCGTCGCTTCGCTGACTAAAATCTGCCCGCCCGAAGCGTTTGATTCGAGCCTTGAAGCGAGATTAACCGTGTCGCCGATTGCCGTATATTCCGAGCGTTGGTCTGAGCCGATATAGCCGATGGTCGCCACGCCCGTGTGCAGTCCAATGCCGATGTTTATCGGGCGGAAATTTTCAGATTCCAATTCTTTATTTAAAGTTGCCAGCCGACGCTGCATTGTAACCGCCGTTTTCAAAGCATTTTTCGCATCTTCGGGCGTGGCGGTCGGCGCACCGAAAATCGCCATCAAACCGTCGCCGATATATTTGTCGAGCGTTCCGCCGTGCGCGAAAATTATTTCCGACATCGCGCTGAAATAGCGGTTGAGAAGTTTGACGACTTTCTCCGGGTTTTCTTTTTCCGAAAACGCCGTAAAGCCGCGAATGTCGGCGAACAAAATCGTTACGGTTTGATTCGCGCCGCCGAGTTTGAACGAGTCTGGATTTTCAAGTAACTGCTTGACGACGTATTCGGGCATAAACCGCGAATAATTTGCCCGCGCCACTTCTTCACGCGCCAGCCGTTTGTGCGCCTTGACGGTTTCGACCGTTACGGCGGTTTGCGCCGCGACCGCGCTGATCAATTCCAAATCGTCGGGCGAAAACGCGGCGAACGGATCAAATCTATCCGCATACATTACGCCGTGAACATTCGATTCGGTAATCAAAGGAGCGCAGATTGTCGAGCGAACGCCTTGCGCGACGATTGATTCCGCGCCGCCGAACTGCGCGTCGGTCCGCGCGTCCTGCGAGAGAATCGCCACTTTTTCGCGCATCACCTTCATCGTAATCGTCCGTGAGATTGTCAATTTCTCCGTCAGATTTTCCAGCTTTTCATCACGCGCCCGAACCGCAATCGGATACAAACTGTAATCCAAAATTTTCCCGTCGAGCGATTCGTCCGCCAGCAGCGCGACGACTCTTTCGGCGGGCGTTCCGCGAAAAATCAAATCCGTCGCTTTGACAAAAATTTCTTTCAAATCAAAAACCGTGCCGAGCGTTTTGCTCATCTCGTAAAGCAGTTCCAGAGCCTTTGCCTTGCGGCGCAGTTCCTTGATTTCTTCAGGCGTAGCGACTCCGTTTTCGATTGTCAGATTCGAGCGATGCCCGATAATTTCGCTGGCGGAAATCTGCATCTGCGTTTGTCCGAGCGGCTGGTCGTCATATTTTACGTCAGTCGGCGCAACTTCGGTCGCGCCCGCCGAAACGTCCGGCACGGGCGGAATTTCATTTTCAGGCGGCGGAGTTTGCAAAGGTTCAGGCGCGACTGATTCGCTGAAAATCAATCTGCTTTCGCCGATTACAATCTGGTCGTTCGGTTCGAGAATTTTCTCAAACTGCGGCACGCTATTGACGAAAACGCGGTTGACGCTGCGCTGAATCGCGCCGTTTTCGACAAAGCCGTCAACGATTTTCACGCCCGAAGATTCGGCGACGAGATGCGCGTGGCGGCGCGAAACGCGGCGGTCGTTGAGAACGATGTCGTTGTCTTTTGCCCGCCCGATATTATAAACGTGGTCGGGAAGCACATTGACTTCCCAACTCGCGCCGCTCGCGTCGGTAATTTTCAGAATTGCGTTCACAGGTTAATAATAGTAAATGGTTAATGCAAAATGGTAAATAAAAACAGATACAATTTACCATTTTGCATTAACCATTTACCATTAGTTTTATGATTTATTTCGACAACAATGCTACAACACAAATCGCGCCGGAAGTTCTCACAGCGATGAAACCTTTTCTGACTGAATTTTACGGCAACCCGTCATCGGCTTATACATTCGGACGCGACACGCGCCGCGCGATTGAATCAGCGCGTGAAAAAGTCGCCGGTTTGCTCGGCGCAAAAGAAGCGAATGAAATCGTTTTCACGAGCGGCGGAACGGAAAGCGACAATTGGGCGATTCTCGGAA
>JBPCMK010000087.1:0-18904 GCA_051002375.1 Pyrinomonadaceae bacterium
AACGGCGGTTTAAAAAAGATAAAGCAGGCGAAGCAACGTGGAAGTGTACCGCACCTGCCGATTCGTGATTACTGTCCTCACCCCAGCAACCACTTGAGACGGAGGCTCCACCTACCGTCTCAGTTAGCCTAATATACAATTTTTTTTCGCGGCTTGGCAAGTTGAGCAAAAGTTTTTATTTCTTCTCCGGCGACAGTAGATAATCGGCAGCGATTTTCAATTGAATTTCGGGAAAACTTTCCGCCACCGCTTCCCGCATTTTTTGCGAGGCTTCGGAAATCATCTCCGATTGCGACGCAAAGGCTTGTTCGCGCTGTCCGGCAGATTTCCATTGCGCGTAGCCATACCAAATGCCGTCATCTCCCCGATGCAGACGCGAACCGAGCGAATCGTACTCACTCCGCAAATAACTCGTTATCGCCGACCAAGATTCGACGAACTGTTGTTCGAGATTCGATTTAACGCGCCAGCGATAAAGAACGACAAACATTTTTATTTTCCCAGACTGCTTTTGATTATCTCAGCCAGATGATTTGCCTGCGTTTCGATTTCCTGTTGATTCTCGCCTTCAATCATCACCCGCGCCAGATTTTCCGTTCCTGAATAACGCAGCAGCAATCTTCCCTTTTCGCCGAGTTCGCCTTCGATTTTTTTTGCGGCTTCGGCGATTTCAGCGACATCTTCAAACGGAAGTTTCTCGCGCACTTTGACGTTGATTAAAATTTGCGGAAACTGCGTAAAGCCGCGCGTCATTTCCGATAAACTTTTATTTTTCTCGGACAGAGCTTCGAGCAGAAAAAGCGTCGTCAGCATTCCGTCGCCGACCAGACTGCGCGACGGAAAAATAATATGTCCCGATTGCTCGCCGCCAATTGACGAATCGGTTTCGAGAAGTTTTTGCAAAACGTATTTGTCGCCGACGGCGGTTCTGACGAGTTTGATGTTTAGAGATTGCAGGGCAATCTCTAAACCGATGTTGCTCATCACGGTGGCGACGACCGTTTGATTGTTTAATTTTCCGCTTTCTTGCAGATGATTCGCCATAATCCACAAAACCGCGTCGCCGTCAACCAGACTTCCCTTTTCGTCTACAAATAAAGCGCGGTCGGCATCGCCGTCAAACGCCGCGCCGAAATTTGCATTTTCACCCAAAACTTTTTTTCGCAAATTTTCCAGATGCAGCGAGCCGCAATTTTCGTTGATATTTACGCCGTCCGGCGCGTCGTTGATGGAAACGACTTCCGCGCCGAATCTGCGAAAAAGCGTCGGTGCGTAATTGCAAGCCGCGCCGTTGGCGCAATCAACGACCATTTTCAGATTTTTCAAATCGAGCATTTGAAATTCGTCAGCCAAATAATTCAAATAAGCCGTTTGATATTTTTGGGTTTTTGAAGCATTGACTTCGACTTTTGCTTTTTTACTTTTTACTTTTGCCTTATCGAAAATATCATTTTCGATTTCCCTCTCCGTCGCCTCGTCAATCTTTCTGCCGGTCGGCGAAAAGATTTTGATTCCGTTGTCCTGATACGGATTGTGCGACGCACTGACGACGATGCCCGCGTCGAAATCGAATTGTTTCGTCAGATACGCTACGCCCGGCGTAGTGATAACTTCTGCTGATTCGCATTTCGCGCCCGCGCCGACTGCGCCCGCGCAAAATGCTTTTTCAATCCACGCGCCGGATTCTCTCGTGTCGCGTCCGATGACAAAACGCGGGTTTCGATTGAGTTTTTCCGCGAACTGCCGCGCCAGCGACGCGCCCGTAATTTCGATTGTTTCCGCATCGAGCGGAAACGTTCCGGCTTCGCCGCGGATTCCGTCTGTTCCAAAAAGTTTTTTCATAAAAATAGTTTGTCAGAATCTTCGGCGGGCGAATTCTGACACGAAATTTCAGTTATACCGTAAAATCCGCTTCAATAACAAATCTGCGCTGTCAATAACGAATCGTTATTAAAACTATAAAATTTTCTTGGAGCATTTGACAACCTTTCGTCTTTTGCGCGAATCTTTAAAGCGCAGATTGAATAATTTGCAATCTGTTAATGAGATTCGCTCCGACAATCTCTCCGGGTTTTCAACTCCCCGTAAATTTATGAAAAAAAATATTCTCGTCGGTCTTTTTGTCTTTCTTTGTTCGTCAATCGGCGTTTCGGCACAAACCGTATCGCCGTCGCCGACACCGACTCGCCCGCGCATTACGACTCCGAATCCGAGCGTTTCGCCTTCGCCTACGCCCTTGCCGCGCGGCGTTATTATCACGAATAATCTGCCGCCCGCGCAGATTCCCGCGCCGCGACCGACCGTTACGCCGACTCCTTATCCGGCAACCGCGCCGATTCAAAATCCGACTCCGGCGCAGCCGACTCCGACTCAACTTTATCCGCTGCTTTCCCCGTCGCCGACTCCGCGCCCCGCGCCGACGTTTTACAAACCTTTGAGTTTCGCGCAAATAAAAAAAGAACTCGCCGAAGCCAAACGCGAGATGCAGGCGCGTCCGCTTTTGACCGCTTTGACCGACGGCACATTTACCAACAACGTCGTGCGAATTGCGTTTTACGATTACAAAACCGCCAAGCTCGATTATATCGTGATGACGAAAGATTCGTTTCTGGCGAAGGAAGCGGAGATTCCCGTAACCACTACCGAAGGCAAACTCGTTACGGTCAAAAATATTCGCGCCAACGGCGTAAATACGCCCGTAATGATTATTGACGCGGAAAACAAAGCGCAGCTTCCGTTAATGGTGCAGTATCCGGTCGAGCGCGACGGCTCGTTTTACGAAATGGCTTATTATATTTCGACTCATCCGGGAATCGTTACGCCGGAAGTCGTCAACGCGGGCAGAATTTACGTGCGAAATATTTTGGAGACGGCGCGAACCAATTTACAAAAGAAAGGCGTTTATATCTCGCCGCAAGTGGCTGATATGGCGGAACGTCTGAGCATCGTCGAGCATGTTGACCATCTGCGTTTTCGCAGCGAATACGCCTTAAACATTTTCAACGACATCTACGCGCTTTACGCTTTGAACGAAGGGCAAACGTATCGCTATTCGGTCAGTTCGGCGGGCGCGGGCGGAATGGTGCAGATGATTCCTTCGACTTACAATATGATTCGCTCGCGTTATTACACGGTCGGTTTGATGCCGGATTTTGTCGAAGGAATGCGAAATCACACGAACGCCGCAACCGCAATGCTGCTTTATATGCAGATGACGTGGGACGATTTGAGGTCGAACGAAACAATCAACGCCGCGTTAGCGAACGATGTTGCAATGCCGGCGGAATTGATGTCAGCCGGATATAATTCAAATCCCGCGAAACTCGCCGGTTATATCAAACGCGGCGGCGAAAATTGGAGAAATCTCATTCCGCGCGAAACGCAGATTTATTTGCAGATCAATTCTTCGATGGACAGATTCATGCCGTATATTCCGCGCACGAAATAATAAGTTTCAAGTGTCAGGTTTCAAGTTTCAGGTAAATAGCATTAAACTTGAAACCTGAAACTCGAAACTTGAAACTTAAATGCAGGAACGCTTACAAAAACTAATCGCGCAAGCCGGAATCGCTTCGCGCCGACGCGCCGAAGAATTGATAAAAGCGGGCGAGGTTTCGGTCAACGGCGAAATCATTACGACGCTCGGCACAAAGGCAAATCCCGAAATTGACCACATCAAAGTCGGCGGCAAACTCATCAACCCGAAAATCGGCAAGCGCGAGAAAGTCTACATTTTGCTGAACAAACCGAAAGGCTATCTGTCGAGCGCGGCTGACCCCGAAGGCAGAAAATTGGTTACCGATTTAGTTCCCCGAAAGTTCGGCAAACTGCATCCGGTCGGCAGATTAGATTACAACACCGAAGGCTTGATAATTCTCACCAACGACGGCGATTTTACAAACACGGTCGCGTCGTCGAAATCCGTCGAGAAAGTTTATGAAGTCAAAGTCAAAGGCTTGCCGAACGCCAACGCCATTAATAAACTCCGGCGCGGCGTAACATTAGACGATAATTTCAAAACCGCGCCCGCCGAAATCGAAGAATTAAATCACACGGAAAACAACGGCTGGTATCGCGTAACCTTAACCGAAGGACACAACCAGCAAATCCGCAAGATGTTCGATTCAATCGCGCATTCGGTCGTCAAACTGCGCCGCGTCGCCATCGGACACATCAAAGACGACCGCATTCCGGTCGGCGCATACCGCGAACTCGATGCAGATGAAGTAAAACAATTCACCGCGCAATCCGCCAAAAAATAAGCCGCATCATTTTGAATTCGTGCTGGAGACTTGTTTGAAAGAATCGGCTTTAAATCAGTTTAATGTTACTCGTTTTTATTATTTTTTTCGGTTGCTTTCCTCGATAATCGCAGTTTTCAATCGGTAATATTCATTCGTCAGCTCGCCGGAAATTTCTACGCGACCATTCATTTTTCCTTTTCTATATTCAAAACGAAAACTCGATGGATTCGGACTATCGGTTTTCGTAATCTTTAAATGACTCAGTTTGATGCTGTCTTCTACATCTTCTTTAATCGAAGAAATAAATTCCGCTTCGTCAAACTCGTTTGAATCCGGCGACTTAACCCGAAAGGAAAATGATTCGTGTTTGTTGTTAGTGGTTTGTGCGGAATTACCGCCGCTTAGCATGCCGCCGCTGCCGCCAAAACCGATGCCTCCAGATGACATCCTCGAATGAGAATAATTTCTATTAACCGATTCTCTCAAAGAAAATTTAATAAAAAAAGCACTCGGTTCGTTTTGCAATCGAGAGATGAAATGTTTCTGACTGTCTTCCGCGCTAATTTTGTTTCTATTCAACGTGCGAACAGAACCTTCGGGATTCTGCAAAATATCATTCAGCAAGTTGATTTTATTGTTAGTTAAAGCGTAAAAAATATCGCTTGTTTCAATTTTGCGGCGACCTTGCGAACGCGCTCTGTCCATCGAAAACTTAAAAATTTCGGTCGTCTCAGGCACGATGCGAAAATCTTCGCCGGTGTGTTGCGGATTATTTTCCAAACGCTTTTCAACTGCGAGACGAATCGCTTGCGGGTCAATCGAAATATTATTCATTGCCGAATCGAAAAGATCGGTTTCTTCTTTTATCAGCGCGTATAAAATATGTTCGGGCAAAATCTGATATTGACTGCGGCGGCGCATTTCGTTAAACGCGCCCTTTAAAACACGCTGTCCGCTTTCGCTAAATTTATCCAAATAATAATTTAACCTTTCCATAAAACCTCACCGGAAGATTTTTGAAAGTTCCGTTTATTTCCGAAATGATTTGTTATTCTTTTTTATCGTAAAGCGCGATGCTCGACCATCAGACATAAATCCTGCACGACTTTGATTCCCGCTTTGGCGAGCGTTTCGGCGACTTCATTGTTGGAAATTCCCGACTGCATCCAGACGGCTTTCGGCTTTTTCGCCAGAATGTCTTCGGTGTGCCGCGCGACATCGTTCGAGCGTCGGAAGATGTTGACCAAATCAATTTCGACGGGAACGTCCGAGAGTTTTCGATAAACCTTTTCGCCTAAAATCTCCGTCGCTTCCGGGTAATAAACCGGAACGGGAATGATTTCAAATCCGGCGTTTTTCATATATTGCGGCACGTAAAACGCCGGCTGAAACGATTGCGCTTCGGTCTTGATGCCGAGAACGGCAATTGTTTTCGTGTTACGCAACAACTCCTTGATTTCGGCATCGCTGCCGAGTAAGTTTTCTTTCCAGTTCATAATATCTACAAGCTATGGAAGCAGAGCAAGCCAATCTTGATATTTTCCTCGAAGGGCTTTCAAATAAATGGGGACGGCAATGGGGGCGAGTTCCTTCAAGCGTTCTTTAGTTCCACTCGTGAATTCTATTTTTACGTCCTCTGAAATATCTTCGACCCCTTCGCGCAAATATGATTTTTCCTGTTCGCTTAACGTCGGAAATTGCTTCAACAATTCACCGAATGATTGTTCGCCGATTTTGGTTTCGAGCTTTGCCGATTGTTCTACGAATTTATTAAAGTCAAATGCGGTTGTATCTTCAAAAGAATCAAGCAACGCGATTATCTGTTTGACCTGTGTTTTCCTGCCCAAAGTGTAAGCGCGATACTGCGCGGCGCGAAAATCATTGCCTTCATAACTGCCGTCGGCAAAAATTACCGATGAAATAACCAATGTTTGCCGACTTGCCTGTTTGGGAGTTTCTCCTTCGACAGGTTGTTTATATTCGAGCGGATTTCGCATCTCGCTTACCCAAGTTTCTCCGGCTTCGATTAAAGGTTTGCCATATTTGTTCTGCGGCATTCCAGATATTTTAACCCGACTGTCCACCATCATTTCAAAAGTATATGCGCTGACGGCTTTGTTTGAAGTATTCAGTAAATTTAATTTATAAGACGGCAGCGTCGAAAAATTCGGTTCGATTGCCGTTACCTGAAGCGACTTGGTTTTATTTTCGACTGTCGGTAAAGTGGAAACGCTCGGCGCGATGCGAATGACCGCGATTTCAAACGGTTCGACACCGAAATTCGCCAACTCTTTAACGGAAATTCGCTCGCCTTCGCGCGTCGAATATTCGGCGACATCCTCTTCCTTTTCAAATGATTTTTGCCCGGTGAAAACCCGCGTTTTAACTTTTACCGCGCCGTTTTCAAGATACGAAATAATTTTAACGGCTTGAACCGGCGGTCTCTCGGCGGAAGTTTGAAAATTTGGCAGAAGCGTGTAAGCTCCGTACAAAGTCGAGCGTGCCGTCGCCAGAGAATCGCCGACGGTCAAATAGGCGGGCGGTCTGCCTTTGATAAAAGTTACTTCCAATGTCAATCCGGTGGGCGCGGATTTTGGTTCTTTGACCGACTGCGCCGAAGCAAATATATTTCCGAAACACAAAATCAAAAATATTATCGAGAGCTTTCTGTTCATAACTTTGTCCTTGCGAAATTAAATTTTAGAGTTCAACCAATACTACGAACTTCTCGCCGTTTAATCAAGATTTTTTCGCGTGAACCAAAATGCCCAAGCAATTAAAGCGAATTGCAGCGGCAATCTCAAATAAAGCGCAATCGGGCTGAATTCGGGAAAAAGCTGCGGGTTCATCGCCATAAATACGTTCGCCGGAAAAACCGCAATTAAAAGCGCGATTAATCCCCAAGCCGCGAGTCGCGTGAATTTTGGAATCAAAAGCGTAATTCCCAAAACGATTTCACAAACGCCGCTTAAATAAACTAAAAAAAGATGCGCCGGCAAATATGACGGCATCATCTTTAAATAAAAATCGGCGTTGATAAAATGATTGCTTCCCGCCAGCACAAATCCGAAGGCGAGAAGATATTTCAAAATCGCTTTAATCATTGTCATCAACCGCTCATCAAATATTTTCGCCTAAGGTTTCGCTTCGTAAATTAGATTAAACGGCGTTTCGGTCGCCCGTCGAAACCGGCTGAAACCGCCGCTTGTTACCACTTCGCGGATTTTCGCTTCGCCCGCCTGCGCTCCTAATGCCATTCCGACTTCCTGCGAAAGCGAGGCGGGCGTGCAAATCAGCGTCGAAGCCGAATAGTAAATTCGTCCAATCGGATTGTGATTATCTTTCGTGTCGTCGTTGGCAAACGGTTCGACAATCATCCACGTTCCGTCGCTCGCCAGAGATTCTTTGACGTGCGCCGCCGCGCCGATTGGGTCGCCCATATCGTGCAGACAATCGAAGAACGTGACGAAATCATAATCGCCGCCCGAATAATCTTTCGCCTTCGCAATTCCAAAACTAACGCGGTCGGAAACACCCGCTTCCTTCGCCTTTTCCCGTGCCTTTTCGATTGAAGCGTCGTGATAATCGAAACCGACGAAAGTTGAATTTGGAAAAGCCTCCGCCATCAAAATCGTCGAAGACCCGAGACCGCAGCCGACATCCGCCACCTTTCCGCCCGCTTCAAGTTTCTCCCGCACGCCTTCGAGTGCGGGAATCCACGAGCCGATCAAATTTGCGGCGTAACCCGGACGAAAGAAAAGTTCCGTGCCGCGAAAAAGATTATGGTCGTGTTCGTGCCAACCCATTCCTTCGCCGGATTTGAATCTTTCGATTATTTTCGGGACGGCTTGCAAAGCGGCAGTCGCCAACACAAACGCGCCGGGCAGATAAGCCATTCCCTTTTCGTCGGTCAGCAGAAATTTTTGTTCTTCGGTCAAAAAATATCGTTTCGTGTCGGCTTCATATTCGATGTAGCCGCTCGCCGCTTGCGAATCGAGCCATTCGCGCACGTAACGCTCCGTTGTATTCGTGCGCCGCGCCAATTCTTCCGAAGTAACCGGCGCGTCCGCCATCGCTTTATAAAGACCGAGACTTTCACCGATGACGATTGCGCCCGCGCTCATCGTCGCGCCTAAATCGCCCACGAATTTACCGAGCATCTGGTTTAATTTTTCTTCATTGATTGCCATAGCCAACTAACTCCTTTTAAAAATGCTTTATTGAATTTGAAAACAAAGTCGGCGGAAGGTAGAAGAATCGAACAATTAAGCGGTTCAATTCGACCGCGCGGCTGGGATTTTTTGATTTGACAGATGCAGAATAAACCTCTTTGAGAAGTCTGTCAAATATTTTGCTCGTTGTCAGTATTCCGTTGTTTCCTTTATAATATAAACAACGGAACACTGACAAAAACAAACAATGAATTTTGAATTAAACGAAGAACAACAGCAAATAAAAATGAGCGTCCGCGAATTCGCCGAGAGCGAAATTTTGCCGCACGTAATGGAATGGGACGAAACGCAGCACTTCCCGATTGAACTGCGTCCGAAACTCGCCGAACTCGGTTTATTGGGCGTGATTTTCCCCGAAGAATACGGCGGCGCGGGAATGGGTTACATCGAATACGCGACGATTATCGAAGAAATCGCGCGGGTTGACGGCTCGGTCGGTCTTTCGGTTGCGGCGCACAATTCGCTCTGCTCGAATCATATTTATATGTTCGGGACGGAAGAACAGAAACAAAAGTATCTCGTGCCGTTGGCGAAAGGCGAAAGTTTCGGCGCGTGGGGTCTGACCGAAGCCCAAGCCGGTTCGGACGCGAGCGGAACGCGCACGAACGCCGTCAAAAATAACGGCAATTATATCGTCAACGGCTCGAAAAATTTTATTACTCACGCGATTGCCTGCGAAACCTGCGTCGCCGTCGCCGTTACCGATAAAGAAAAAGGCAGTCACGGAATCTCGGCGTTTATCTTCGACAAATCAATGGAAGGTTTTCGCTCGGACAAAAAGGAAAATAAACTCGGAATGCGTGCGTCGGAAACCGCGTCGGTCGTGTTTGAAGACTGCCGAGTTCCGCAGCAAAATCTTCTCGGCAAAGAAGGCGAAGGTTTTACGCAAGCGATGAAAATTCTCGACGGCGGCAGAATCTCGATTGCCGCGCTCTCGGTCGGCATCGCGCAGGGCGCGTTTGAAGCGGCGGTTCGATATTCAAAAGAACGCCAGCAATTCGGTCAGCCGATTGCCGAGTTTCAAGCGATTCAATTCAAACTCGCGGATATGGCAACCCAAATCGAAGCCGCCAGATTGCTCACTTTGCAAGCCGCGTTTTTGAAAGACGCGGGCAAGCGAGTTACCAAACAATCGGCAATGGCGAAACTTTTCGCGTCGGAAACCGCCGTTCGAGTCGCCGAAGAATCAATCCAGATTCACGGCGGCTACGGCTACACGAAAGATTATCCGGCGGAAAAATACTGGCGCGACGCAAAGCTCTGCACCATCGGTGAAGGAACTTCGGAAATTCAAAGAATAGTGATTGCCAAACAATTACTGAAAGCATAAAAATATGGCGGAATTAAAATTAACGGCGATTTACGAAAAGGCGGAAGAAGGCGGTTATGTCGGTTACGTTGCGGAACTTCCCGGCGCGAATACGCAGGGCGAAACGCTCGAAGAGGCGCGTGAGAATTTAAAGGAAGCCGTTTCGCTTCTGCTCGAATGTTATCGTGAGGAAGCGGAAAAACGCTTGACCGATTCGGCGATGAAGGAAGATTTGATTTTGCAGGCGGCTTGAAATGAAACGAACCGATTTGATTCGTCATCTGGAGAAACACGGCTGCATTTTTATCCGCGAGGGCGGCAATCATACGATTTATAAAAATCCGCTCAATGGAAAATTGACATCAATTCCGCGCCATAGAGAAGTTAAAAATTTTCTGACTAAAAAGATTTGCGACGATTTGGGAGTTCAACACCCGTAAATTCGACATAATAATTTGCATCGGACGAGTTCTAAAAGGGACTCGTCTTTTTTTATGTTAAATTCGTGAAACATTCTTTTGTTTCGTGTTGCATAGATGAAACGCGCGTGATATATTCTTTGAGCAGTTCAAAATTCAATTCAAATTCAGGAGATTTTTTATGAGTATCAGCGATGCCTTTATCGGCGAATTACAACACGAAGCGACGACGACGCGCAAATGTTTAGAGCGAATTCCGGCGGACGTTTTCGATTGGAAGCCGCACGAAAAATCAATGGCGATGGGCAAACTCGCGGCGCACGTCGCGGAAATGGTCGGTTGGATAAAAGATACGGTCGAGAAGCCGGAGATTGATTTTGCGACGATGGATTATAAACCGTTCGAGCCGAAAACAACCGCCGAGTTAGTCGAATTTTTAGATAAAAAGGTTGCCGAAGCGATTGCATCTTTGAAAAACGCTTCCGACGAAACGATGATGCAAAAATGGAAGATGCGAAACGGCGAGCAAGTTTATTTCGATATACCGCGCATACAAGCTCTGCGCGGATTCGTTTTCAACCACATCATTCACCATCGCGGACAGCTTTCGGTTTATCTGCGTTTGAACGATATTCCCGTTCCTGAAATTTACGGACCTTCGGCTGACGAAGGCGCGATGTAAATTACGAATTTCAAATTACGAATTACGAATGTCTGAAAATCTTTTTCAATTCGCAATTCGTAATTTGAAATTCGTAATTTCTACACTACGCATCGTTCAAAACTTCTTTCCTTCCGTATCTTTCCGCCCGTTTGCTTCGCATTCTGGCAAACCACAAAACGCCCGCGCTCGCCGAGAGCAAGCCGGAAATCATCGTTAAAGTTTCCGGCGAGATGCGATACATTGCCAGAGATGCGAAATAGCTCGACAGCGAAAACATCGTAATCTCCGCGCCACGGTCAAGAGTCGAAATGCGCCCGCGAATGTAATCGGGCAAACTGCGCTGAAACATCGTTTCCTGCACCGCATATTCCACGCCGACAATCGCCCGCGAAACGAATGTGAAAATCATAAACAGCCACAGCGTCGGCATAAAACCCGCGAACGCAAATAAAATTCCGTGAACCAGAAGCGTCCAGCCGATAAAAGAATTGTTGAGATTTTTCGCATCGAGAAAAGTCGAAACGCGATGGGCAATCATCATTCCGATAAACAAACCGAAACCCGCCGCCGTCCAAAGCAGAGCGACCGCTAAATCGGCATTTAAGTTTTCCTTTTGCGAGAAAACGATTCCGCCCATTCGCTCGAAAACGACGTTGATTGCGCCGCCGCCGGTCGCCCAAATAATATTCATCAAAAGAATCGTCAAAGCGAAATAATTGTTCGCGGTGTAATGCAAGCCTTCTTTTAATTCGTTGAAAAACGATTCGCGTTTAACTTCGGATTGGTTGGCGGCAGGTGAAAATCCGCCTGCCGCCGTCGCCGGCTGCGGCGGCACGGCGTTTTCGAGTTCTTGAATTTTCGTATTCGATTCTCGCGTCGCTTCTTCGGGTATCAGCCAAATCGAAAAAGCCGAAACGAGAAACGAAGCAGCGTTGATAATAAACGCGACTTTGTAACCGAAAATCGCCGCCGCCCAACCGCCCAAGGCTGAACCGACCGCCATCAGCAAAAAGCGCGTCGAGAACATCAAAGCCGTTCCCGCAAGCAAACCGTCTTTGCCTGTCAAATTCGGCGTGGCGGCATTTTTCGCGCCTTCAAAAAACGCGCCGAAGGTCGAAAGCAAAACGGTGGCGAAATATGCAATCCAGAGATTTTCTTTGCTCGACACAAACAAAAAAGCAAGCGCGACGGCAACGCGCACAAGGTCGGACGTAATCATCACGCGCCGCCTTGAAAACCTATCAACAAATGTTCCGGCAATCGGCGAAAAAAGCGCGAACGGCAGCAATCGGCAGACAAATAAAATTCCCGCCGCCATCGGCGAAGCGTCCGACACGAGCCGCACGAGTCCCAAACCCGCGATAAAGTTAAACCAATTTCCGAGTTCGGAAACAAATTGTCCCCACAGCAAATTGCGGAAGTTTCGATTGGTTTTTAATAATTGCCCGTAAGTTAAATTCATGATAAATCGGTCTTTGTCTTCGGTTTTATAAATCCGCAATCCCAAATCCCAAATCCCAAATCGAAAAAGCCGTCAGGCTCGAAAACCGACGGCTTTAACCTTCAACGATAAAATAAATTTTCAAGTTCCCGTAAAATTTGGCTGGCGTTTTTCAAAAAATGCCTGCACGCCTTCTTTGAAATCATTCGACTTGCCCGATTCGATTTGCATCTCGGCTTCTAAATTTAACTGCGTCTGTAAATCGTTTGAAAAAGTCTGGTTGAGCATTCGTTTAATTCGTCCGATTGAAGCGGTCGGCGCGAGCGATAATTTTTTTGCCATTCGCATTGTTTCTTCCATCAAATTTTCCGTTGCGACGACGCGGTTTATCATTCCGATTTGCGCGGCGCGATTTGCGTCAATCGCATCGCCGGTCATAAAAATTTCCGCCGCGAGCTTTTCGCCCACGCTTCGCGGCAGAAAAAAGCTGCCGCCGCAATCCGGCGATAAACCGATGCGGACGAACGCCTCGTTAAAAGTCGCGTTTTCAGACGCAAAAACTAAATCGCAGGCAAGCGCAAAATTCGTTCCCGCGCCCGCGCACACGCCTTGCACGGCGGCGATAAACGGAATCGGCGTTTCACGAATCAATCGAATTACATCGTGCAAAGCCTTTAAAGGCGCGTCCAAAAACGCTTCGATTCTTCCCTCTTTTTTCCACATCGTTTGCATCTCGCGCAAATCGCCGCCCGAACAAAACGCGCGACCTTCGCCCGTCAAAATTACAACTCGCGCTTTGTCTTCAATCGCTTTTTCGATTGCCGAGCGCAAATCTTTCGTCAACTGCGCGGACAAAGCGTTGAGCGCGTCGGGGCGATTCAAAGTGATAATCGCCGCCGATTCGTTCGATTCATATTTGACGGTTTCAAAACTCATTTTTTTGAATAGCCACAAAAAGGCACAAAAGACGCAAAATATTTTTTGTGATTTTTGTGCCTTTTCGCGGCTATATTTCTTACGCAAAGCGCACGCGCGATTTGCTCGCTTGAAAACATTCCTTGCACAAAACCGAGCGTCCGACTTTCGGCTGAAACGGCACGGTGTCGTGTTTGCCGCAATGGTCGCAGACGATTTCAAAACGCGTCGGCGCGTTCTCGCCCGTCGCGGCTTTTTTCGAGCGGCATTTCCGGCACCGCTGCGGCGGCATCATATTTCGCTGATAAAAAATTCCCTGCTCTTTTTCAGTGTAAAGAAAATTTTCTTTGCACTGCACACACGACATTTCAACATCGGGCATTGCTTTTCTCCTTATTCTAAAAATTTCCGAACGGGCGTTGCGAAAATTCTAACACAAGTTTTATTCAATCTCGCAACTTTCAATCTCGACTTAATTCCGCAACGTGATTTCGCACCGTTTCGCCGAGCGTTTCCAAATTGTATCCGCCTTCCAAACACGAAACGACGCGCCCGCCGCAGACTTCGTTTGCCCATTGCTTTACGGTTTTGGTCATCTCGACGAAATCTTTGTCTTCCAATTTTAATTGTCCGAGCGGATCGCCCACGTGCGCGTCGAAACCGGCGGAAATAAAAATCAAATCCGGCTTAAAATTCGCGTGAATATCATCGAGCGCGTTTTCAAACATTCGCTTGTGTTCGCTCGCCGGAGTTCGCGCCTTTGTCGGAATATTTAAAGTATAATTTTTGCCGCGCCCGAATCCGTTTTCGCCTCGACTGCCGCTTCCCGGATACCATGGATATTGATGCTGCGAAAAAAAGAAAACCGTCGGGTCGTCGTAGAAAATCCCCTGCGTTCCGTTTCCGTGATGCACGTCCCAATCAACGACGGCGACTCGTTCGATTTCTTTATATGTGTTTTGCGCGTAACGCGCCGCAATCGCCACGTTATTAAAAAGACAAAAACCCATCGCGTGTTCGCCCGTCGCGTGATGACCGGGCGGGCGCACGGCGACAAATGCGTTTTTCGCCTCGCCTTTCAACACCGCGTCAACCGCCCGACACGCGCCGCCCGCGCCCAACATCGCCGCTTCAAACGAGCGCATCGAAACAATCGTGTCAGCATCGAGATGTTCAATTCCTTCTTCAAACGCATTCTCCACGCGCTTGAAATGTTCCTTCGTATGGACGGCTTGAACGATGCCTTGGGAAACTTTTTCCGGCGTTATTTCCGTCAAACTTTCCCAAAGCGTTTTGTCGTTTTTCAGAGCGTTCATCACGACTTCGTAACGGCGCGGCGTTTCTGGATGACCGAATCCGGTGTCGTGTTTTTGATAAATCGGGTGATGAATGATTGCTGTTCTCATATAAAAAACTTTAACGAGAAAGACGCAGAGACGCAAAGATTTCAAGTAAAAATTGAGCTTTTCACTTCCCTTAGTTTTCTTTTGCGTCTCTGCGTCTCTGCGTCTTCGCGTTAAATAAAACCTGTTTCGTGAAGCAGATTACCTGTCGCAAATCTCTCCAAACGCAAGCACGAAACGTCCAAGAATTTCGCTTCGCCGTCGAGAATAATTTCCGCCAGAGCGCATCCGGTCGCAGGCGAGTGCATTACGCCGTGTCCCGAAAAGCCGTTTGCAAAATACAAACCTTCGATTTCACAGCCGCCGAGAATCGCGTGATGGTCGGGCGTGTTTTCGTAAAGTCCGGCGCGGCATTTTTCTCTAACGACTTTTGTTTCCGTTAAAAACGGAGCGCGATGTTTCGCCTTGGCATAAACTTTCTCGATAAAACCTTCGTCAAAATTCGTGTCGAAACTCGGTTGCTCGTCGTTGTCTGGATATGCAAACAAAACTTCATTTCGAGAATCTTTGGCGGGGCGAAAGTGAAAGCCGTTTGACAAATCAATCACCATCGGCAGATTTTCCTGTAAATTCTTCTCGCTTCGCGCCCAAACGATTTGACGTTTTAAAGGCTCGATTGGTAAATCAATCCCGGCGGTTTTCGCTAATTGACGCGCCCACGCGCCCGCGCACAAAACGACTTTTTCGCATTCGATTCGTCCGCGATTTGTTTCGACCGCTTTCACTTTTCCGCTGCTGGTTTCGATTGCGAAAACCTCGCTTCCGGGTTCAAACCTCGCGCCGTTTCCCGCCGCGCCTTTTGTAAAACCGTCCAACACGCCGAGCGGATGGATAAAACCGTCTGACGAGCCGAAACTGCCGCCGACAATATCTTCGCAATTCAAACCGCGCACGATTTCCGAGATTGTTTTCACGTCAACAATTTCAACCGTTTCGAGTCCGAGCGATTTTTGTTTTTCAACGCTGCGTCGCAAAAAATCGAGTTGACTTTTATCGGTTGCGACAAACAAATAACCGCGCGGTTCGTAGCCGCAATCAAAATCCCAATTTTTGAAAAATTCAATCGAGTAAAGCGAAAGTCGAATATTTATTTCCGTTTCAAACTGAGCGCGAACGCCGCCCGTCGCTTTGCCGGTCGAGCCTAAGCCATACCGATTTTCTCTCTCTAAAATCAAAACATCTTTCGCGCCGCGCCGCGCCAAATGATACGCGACGCTCGCGCCGACCACGCCGCCGCCGATAATTATGATTTCGGATTTGGGATTGCGGATTGCGGATTTCATTTGGCGAAGATATTTGAGAAATCCGCAAAACCTTTAAATTCGAGCGCGTTTCCGCTCGGGTCTAAAAAGAACATCGTCGCCTGCTCGCCGACTTCGCCCGCGAATCGAATCTTCGGTTCGATGATAAAATTTATACGCGCGGTTTTTAATCTTTCGGCAAACTTTTTGAAATCGTCCATCGAAAGCACGATGCCGAAATGCGGAATCGGAACGCTGTCCGCGTCAACGTCGTTTCTCGCTTTCACGCCTGCTTCTTCGGGCGCGAGATGCGCGACGATTTGATGTCCGAACAAATTGAAATCAATCCAATGCTCGGAACTTCTGCCTTCTTCACAGCCGAGAATCTCGCCGTAAAACTTTCGGGATGCTTCCAAATCTTTTACCGGAAATGCTAAATGAAATAGATTGCTCATAATTTTTATTTAATGCTTTTCGCCATCTGCCGAATCGCTCCCAAATGATAAGCCGTGTGCGCGATAATCGCCACCGCGTCACCGGTGTTGTCTTCGTTCCAAGTTTCGATTTCGGCGAAACAGCGCAGAGCCGATTCGTAAGATTTTCTCATTCCTTCGCGCAGAAAATTCCACTCGGTTTCGTTCACTTCGTCAATCAGCCAGCTTTGTTCCCATTTGATCGGCTCGGTTCTGCCGCGCAAAAATTCGCATACGCGGTCGAGATAAAACTTGGCGTGTTCGGTGTGCGCGGCAATCGTCGTGTCGCCGATTTCGGTCGAAACCTGCGCCGCCGAAAAATTTTCGAGCGTCGAAAAAATGCCCGCGCCTCTGTCTAAATACGCGCTGCCCTGACCTTCAGGCGAACCTTCAAAGGTTTCGCGCAGAATGATTAAAATGTTCTTCAAAAAATCTTCTTTTTTAATCGTATCCATATTGCTTAGAAAGATTTTTAACGCAAAGTCGCAAAGTATTTGAAGATTTTTTATTATTCCTTCGCGTCTTTGCGGCTTTGCGTTAAAATGTTTTTAAATCTATGTCCATCGAAAACATCGAAAATTTTATCTGCGCTTTTGCCGATAGCTTGGCGAGAGAAACTTTTGTCAAAATGACTTTAGGCAATTATCGCGGAACTGACGCGCATTTGCAAAAATTGTTGATTCGGCTCATCGAAACGAAAAAAGGCGAGCGATTATTTTTCCTTTTCCGGCAAGACACGCGCGACACGGCGAAGAATTTCGATTTCGCGGAAGGCGTTGCGAAAGTCAGAGAATCGCTCGGCGCGGATTTTTTCAGCGGGCATCTTTTTACTTTAGAAAACGATTTCCAACTCGACATCGGCAAAAAAGGAAAATCGCGCTTGAACGTCGCCAAGCCGACGTTCAAAGACAAACCGGAAGTCGCGCACGACCGCGAAAAACAAATTCTCGTCAACCCGAACAGCTTTTATTTAAAAGCTCTCGGCATCACGACCGACAGAGGCGAAATCCGCGACAAACAGCAGGACAAATGGAAGCAAATCAATCGCTTCGTCGAAACTCTGGGAAGTTTGATTGACAAATCGCCGCTCGCCGATAAAAAAGATTTGAACATTGTTGATATGGGTTCGGGCAAAGGTTATCTCACCTTTGCCGCTTACGATTATTTTGCGAACACGCGAAAAATCAATGTGAAAATCACGGGCGTTGACACAAAGGCGGAACTCGTTTCGATTGACAACGACATCGCGCTGGCAAGCGAATTTGAAAACTTAAAATTCGTTCACGGCTGGATCGGCGATTATGAATTAGAAAATGTTGACGTTTTAATCGCGCTTCACGCCTGCAATACGGCGACCGACGACGCGATTTTCAAAGGCATCAAAGCGCAGGCAGATTTAATCGTCGTCGCGCCGTGCTGTCATCAGGAAATCCGCCCGCAAATGCGCACGCCCGAATTTTTAAGCGGAATCTTCCGGCACGGCGTAATGCTCGAACGCGAAGCCGAAACCATCACCGACGGCTTGCGCTCTCTGCTGCTAGAGAAAAGCGGTTATTCGACCAAACTTTTCGAGTTTATCGCCACCGAACACACGCCGAAAAACAATATGATCGTCGGCACGAAACAGGAAAGAAAAATTGACGCGAAAAAAATCGGCGAGCAGATAAATTCGATTAAAGAATTTTACGGAATCGGCGAGCAAAGATTGGAAACTCTGCTTTCTGAACGGTTAGAAAACTCATAGCGTTCAAACCTCAAGATGTCGCGCTTAATTTATCAAGTCATAAAAAAAGATTTCTCTATTTTTCATCTGTTTTTAAAAATGCCATCAGACATTACAGTTAAATTACATACATCCTCAAACAATATAAACCGCTGGAAAAGGGCGAAATTTAAGAACATTCATTAGACGCTTTAGTTATTTTGCCTAAAATTACGAAATACTTTTCATTAATCTTCTCGAGGAAATATCATTAAAGCCACATTGTTCGGGTCTAAAAGATTTATTTTGATTCCACATTCTGGCTGTGAAGGAATAAAGGTTGTAAAACCATCATTACTAAAGTTGATGCCGGAATCAGTCAAGAAATCTTTAATTTGATTATATAGCTTTATAGCCTCTGCATCATATCCTTGATAAATCATTAAAGCTACAGGTCTGTTGTCTGTAACGTGCTTTTTTAGCTCTCTTGAAAGGTCTTCTTTGAAAGGTTCATCAATCTGTCGTTGAGGCTTAGCAAAATTAACAGTATGCGCGGTTATTCCACCAGTCTGATTGTTGCTTGCTACAACATCACCCATTATATCGTGAATATTTATTGAATTTTTATTTTTATCACTCATTTTTTATTTGAATAAATTAATGTCGAAATAACTCAAAATGCCAAAAGCATCTGCGAGGAAACTAATAACACCTAGAATAACAAAGAATACTGCAATAAGTAGTCGGACACAAAGATGGTATATTATTTCCCGAAATGGGAAAAATCAAAAAACTTGAACTGAGTGTAGCAGAAAGCGAAGCCTTAGAAAAAGGTTATCGCAGCGGAGAAAAACATACTTT
>JBPCMK010000088.1:0-12665 GCA_051002375.1 Pyrinomonadaceae bacterium
GGTCGGGAGGTGCGGCGTTCCGTCTTTCTCTTCTCTTCCCCTCTCTCCCCCCCCCTCTCCCCCCCCCCCCCCCCCGCTCCGACATTTTACAAATTTATTTTTTCCCGCTCGAAGCAACGCGCTCGAAAACGAAGGCATCAAGTTTAATGGGCTATGAGTCGAGTTTGTCTGTTATCTCCTAGCATTTTGAGCGCGGCTTTGGTCTGTTTCTAGTTCCTCCTGTTTCTTTTCCCGCTGAGTCCGAAGGCTCAGCGGTTTTTTTTGTCTGCGTATTATTTATTCGTTTTCGATTGGCTTTTTCGGGCGGCGGCAGCGAGTTGTTCGGCGCGTGGAAGCGTCTCTACGGCTTTGGCGACTTGCGCGTCTTCTTCGATTGTAATTTGATTTGCCGCCACGCTGCCGAACGCCGCCGTCGCCAGATTAAAACGGATGCGCGATTTTACAAACGACTTTTCCGCTTCGATTTGTTCCGGCGTAATTTTGAAATTGCCTTCGGCGCGAACGTATTTTTTGAACGCGGCAAAAAGCTCGTCCGAAGCGGGAAAGTCTGCGGGGCGAATGCGGTGTCCGTATTGCGTCTGCCCGCCGATTTTATACGTTTCAAATCCTTTGATTCGCCCGCCCGCGATTTCTCTGGCAAAGAAAAACAGCGCGTCGAACATCGCCGCTTCCGATTCGTTCTCGGCGGAATCTTTGACGATTTCATCGGGCGCGATGCCGCTGCCGCCGAAAACTCGTCTGCCGGTAATCGTCTTGCTCGTCAGATTGTTTTTCTCGGCTTCGGTCAGAATTATTTTGTGATTGTAATAATCGTAAAAACTTCCCTGCGTGTAATCGCGCTGAATCGAGCGACCCGAAGGCGTGTAGTATTTCGCCGTCGTCAAAGTCAAACCAGAACCGTATGGCAGATTGATGACGCTCTGCACCAAGCCTTTGCCGAAGGTGTTTTCGCCGACGATTAAAGCGCGGTCATAATCCTGCAATGCGCCCGCGACGATTTCCGAAGCCGACGCGCTGCCTTCGTTGACCAGAACGACGAGCGGCATCGTTTCGGGAGATTTGTTGGCGGATTTCCAAATGCGATTATCAATCGGAAAGCGTCCGCGCTGCGTTAAAATCGTGTCTCCGGCGGGCAAAAATTTCTCTGCGACTTTGACGGCTTGCTCTAAAATTCCGCCGGGATTTTCCCTCAAATCCAAAACAAGCGAAGTCATTCCTTGCTCGCGCAAATCGGCGAGCGCGACGTTTAATTCTTCAAAGGTCGTGTAATTAAAGCCTTCGGACAAATCTATGTAACCGATGTTTTGCCGGAGCAGATAAGCGTCTGGAATCGAAGGCTGCGGAACGCGGTTGCGGCGAATGTCTACGGTTTCCGTTTTCAGAGTGTCGCCGCGTTCGATTGTCAGCCGGACGATTGTTCCTTTTTTGCCGCGCACTTTGTCGCGCACGTCAGCCGAAGTTTTCCCGGACATTCGCTCGCCGTTGACCGTTAAAATTTTATCGCCGAACCGCAGACCGGCGCGGGCGGCAGGCGATTCGGGAAACGTCGAAGTTACGAACGTCTCGAACACGCCGTTCTTTTTGTAATTGACAATCGTCGCCCCGATGCCGAAATATTCGCTTTGCTGGTCGGTTAAAAGGTCTTCGTATTCGGCTGCGTCGAAATAATTCGAGTGCGGGTCGAGGGAACGAAGCATCGCCGTCAGCGCAGATTTCGTCAAATCGTTAAAGTCAATTTTTTTTCCGTCAACGTAATTTTTACGAATTACATCGAGCGCGTCGGAAAAATCTGCGGAAATCGTATCGCCGCCGATTTGTCCGGCTTTAACCGTTGCCGCTGCGTTCGTGTGCGGCAGGGAAGCGGAAAACGATGTGCCGCTCGCAATCTTGAACGGCTCGCTTTTCGGCAGTTGCGAAACCGCGTTCTGCTGCGGACGCGCGACCGCCGCGCAGCAAGCGAGAACGACGCAAAAATAGAAAATTTTTCTCCTCATAGTCAAAAAAAGTTTCGTTTGCTTTGAGCGAATCTTACAAAAACACTTCACCCAGACGCAAGCCCGCACGAGCCGCGCCGCCAAATTAAAATTGTCTTTTTTCAAGTGCTTCTGAAAAGTTACAATGGAGAGCGATTTCCAGCAAAATTTTTATTCGCCGCGAATGCTTGAAAAAAAATAGTAAAGTGAGCGAAAATCGTTTAATGCCCGATGAGAAAAATAAAAATCTCGAAGCGAAATTAAAGTCAATCGTCGAGACGATAGACGTTGCCAACGCGCTGACCGCGCCGCTTACCTTGTCCATCGAAAATCTTTTAAAAATTTCCGCCGCGCAATTAAATTCCGAAGAAGCGAGCGTTTTAATCCGCGACGGCGACGCGGGCGATTTGCGTTTTCTGACTGCCATCGGCAAAGTCGCCGAGCGTCTTAAAAATGTACAGATACCGGCGGGCAGAGGCATCGCGGGTTTCGTATTTTCTTCGGGACAACCGATGGCTTTGACAGATGTCGGCGGCGAAGACACATTTTATGCCGAAGTTGACCGGCAAACCGGCTACACGACCGAAACGATTCTTGCCGCGCCGCTCCGACACAACGGCGAAATCATCGGCGTTCTCGAATACGTCAACCGCGTCGGCGAGCCGCCGTTCGAGCCGTTCACTGCTGATGAAATGGATCGCGTCGCGCTGTTTGCCGAAGCTGTCGCCTCTCTGGTGAACGCTTATGAATCGGCGAAATTGCTGCGCGATCTAGGCGACCGAATGCTGTCGGCGGACGAAAAATTAAAGCTGGAGGAAACGCGCGAATGGCTCGGAAATTTGCGCGAGACGACCGAACACAAAGAAATGATTGACCTCGCTTTAACCGTCCGCGAACTCGCCGGGCGCGGCGACGCGGAACGCCGGATGTGCAAGGAAGTTTTAGATTCGATTTTGCGTTTTTCGGACAACAATTCTGAAACGAACTTTTTGAGTTTCTAAAAATTATGACGACGGTTTTACACTACGAATCAAATCAGAATTCGAGCATCTCGACTTATTTCCAAATAGACGACAGTTGGAAATTGCGGACGGGCAAAGGTGTGAGAGTTGCCGTCATTGACAGCGGAATTGATACGAATCATACGGATTTGCAGGGCAAAATAAAGGAATCGGTCGAAGCCAGAGCGGAAAATAAACGCATCATTTTCGACAAATCCGAAGCGGGCGATTCCGCCGGACACGGAACAGCCTGCGCGGGCATTATCTCGCGCATCGCGCCGGAGGCGGAATTTTACAGCATCAAAGTTTTGGGCGCGGGCGGACTCGGCGACGGCATCGCCTTTCTCGCCGGTCTCGAATACGCCATCAAAAACCGCTATCAAATTATCAACCTCAGTCTAGGCACGACGAAGCCGCAATTTTTCGCGCCGCTCCACGATTTGCTCGACCGCGCGTATCAAGCCGGCTGCATCGTCGTCGCGGCGGCAAACAATCTGCCGCAGCCTTCGTTTCCGTCCGTGTTTTCGTCGTCTTTGATCTCCGTCAGCAAACACGAAGACAGCGACCCGTTCAACTTCGGCTTTCGCTACGGCGAGGTCATCGAACTAACCGCGCCGGGCGTGAACGTCCGCACCTCTTGGCTCAATAACAGTTATAAAAGTTTGACCGGCAACAGCTTCGCCTGTCCGCACATCGTCGGCATCATCGCCCTGCTGCTGGACAAATACCCGGAACTCACGCCGTTTCAAGTCAAATCCGCGCTCTACGCGATTGGTCAGGAAAACCAAGACAGAAGCAAGCAAGCGGAAACGCCCGAACAAAACGATTCGTCCGAATAATCTCGAAGCGGATTTTAACAAGTCATTTAAAATAGCGGATAATTCAAATATGCCCGAAGCAAAGGAATTATTAGACATCAAACAAGCGAGCATTTGGGCAACCGAATATCTCGGCAGAGACGTTTCACCTTCCAATATCTCTTATCTGATTAATTACGGCAGAATAAATTTGATAAATTATGAAACAGATAAATAAAATAGATTACTTGAGGAGAGACGAACTTATTTATTGGATAGATAAGGAGTTTGTTCAAGAAACGGCTAAAGATAAAATCGGTAGAGAATTATCCGAAGATGAAATTGTCGCGGTTACAAAATCTATCGAGTGGGGTTTGTGGGAATCGGTTTTTGAAGTAACAAAAATAGCGATTGGATTAGCTGTTGAGGACAACAAATAAAATGCAGGTATTTACTAAAATATTTCAAGGGGACAGCAAAGAAATCTTAAAGCAGTTTCAGGATAATTCCGTTGATTTGATTTTCACTTCACCTCCTTACGCCGATAGACGCAAACAAACTTACGGCGGTGTCAAGCCGGAAGATTATGTCGAATGGTTTGCGCCGATTTCCGAACAACTTCTTCGAGTTCTTAAACCGACCGGAACATTTGTCTTAAACATTAAAGAAAAAGCTGAAAACGGTGAACGAAGCACTTATGTTCTCGAATTAATTTTAGCTTTACGCAAACAAGGTTGGCTTTGGACGGAAGAATTTATTTGGCACAAAAAAAATTCTTATCCGGGCAAATGGTCAAATCGTTTTCGTGATTCTTGGGAAAGACTTTTGCAGTTTAATAAAGACCGAAAATTTAATATGTATCAAGACGCGGTTAAAGTTCCGGTCGGAGATTGGGCAAAAACTCGTTTGAAAAATTTGAGCGAAACCGACAAAACACGCGACAATACCAAAAACGGAAGCGGTTTCGGAAAAAATGTTTCAAATTGGATTGAACGCGAAACCGTCTATCCGACGAATGTTCTGCATCTTTCGACCGAATGCAATAATAAAAATCACAGTGCGGCTTTTCCAGACGCTTTGCCGGAATGGTTTATTAAACTTTTTACGCAGGAAGGCGACACGATTTTAGACCCGTTCGCCGGTTCGGGAACAACTCTGCGAGTCGCGCAAGATTTAAATCGAAACTCCGCCGGAATCGAGATAGTTCCCGAATATGTTGCTTTGATTGAATCCCAAATCAAAGAAAAAGCCTTATCCGCAAGTCAAAAATTATTCGTATGAAAAAGATAAATCTTGAAGAAGTTGAAAAATACGTCGAAGAAAATATCTCGCTATTTCACAAACGACGATTGGAGTTTGTCGAAACTAAAGTTAAATTCGACAAAATTCTGGAACAAAAAAATCCATATCTATTCAAAGCCAAAAACATTTTGACGGCACAGGATTTAGTCAAAGGTTTCCTTGATGCTTTTTTGCAATCACAGGAAGAAGGATTATTCGGACACTTTTTAGAAGGATTAGCGATATTTGTCGCCGATAAAGTTTATGGTGCGAAAAAAACTGATTTAGTCGGAATGGATTTGGAATTTATCAAAGACGATGTAATTTACGTCATTGAAATAAAAGCTGGGTGGAATTGGGGAAATGCAAGTCAAATCAAACAGCTAAAAATTAACGCAAAAAATGCAAAGGAAAAAAGAGAACGGGAAACCGGCAAAAGCGTTAAAGTTTTGAACGGTTGTTGTTTTGGAAAAAAGCGAAATAAAAACCCTGAAGTTGACGGTTATCAGAAAATTTGCGGACAGGAATTTTGGCATCTGATTTCTAATGAAGAAGATTTTTACATCAAGATTGTCGAGCCAATCGGATTTCGGGCAAAAGAAAGAAACGAGGAATTTCAAGAAGTCTACGCCATACTTGTCAATAAATTCACATTGGAATTTGCTGTGAAATTTTGTGATGTCGGAAAAATAAATTGGGAAAAATTACTTGAATTCAATTCCGGCAAAAAGAATAAAAACGCTGAATAGTAATTTTAGAATTTATCCATTTGTTCTTGACCGCCGACGGAAACCCTTTTGCAATTTTCCGCGTATAACCGTTACTATAAAAAATACTCTTTTCGGAATTTCAAGGGTTACAAATGAAAAATAAAATCTTAAAAATCGCGGCGGGCGGTTTGGTTGCGGTTTCGCTGGCAGCCGGAGCGTTTGCCCAAAAATCAAATACGGTCAAGGAAAATAAAATGTCGGAAAACTTTAAATTGTCGCCGCTTAATATCGAACAATACACGCTCGACAACGGTTTGCGCGTCGTGCTGAATCGAGACGATGCCGCGCCGGTCGTCGCCGTTGCGGTTTATTACAACGTCGGCTCGCGCAACGAAAAAGAAGGGCGCACGGGCTTTGCACATCTGTTCGAGCATATGATGTTTCAAGGTTCGGAAAACGTGAAAAAGGCTGAACATTTTCAATATATTTCAAACGCCGGCGGCACGATGAACGGCACGACGAACAGCGAGCGGACGAATTATTTCGAGGCTCTGCCCGCCAGCCAACTGCCGCTCGCGCTGTGGCTCGAATCGGACAGAATGCGTTCTTTAGCCGTAACGCAGGAAAATCTCGACAACCAGCGCAACGCCGTGCAGGAAGAAAAACGACTCAATTACGATAACCGTCCATACGGCGAGATTTTGAACCGCATCAACGAAATGATTTACAAAAATTTCGCCAACGCGCATTCGACCATCGGTTCGATGTCGGATTTGGACGCGGCTTCGGTCAAAGACGTGCAGGATTTTTTCCGCATCTACTACGCGCCGAACAACGCCGTGCTGGTGATTTCGGGAGCATTCGACGCGAAGCAGGCGAAGGAATTGGTGAGCAAGTATTTTTCGACGATCAAACAGCAGCCGACTCCGCCCGCGATTGATGTCGCCGAGCCGAAGGAAGTCGCCAAAACTTACGAAAAATACGAAGACAAACTCGCGCCGTTTCCGGCGTTTCTGATGGGCTGGAAAATCCCGAAACGAAATACGCCCGAATACAACGCTTTATATTTAGCCGGAAAATTGCTTTATGACGGCGACAGTTCGAGGCTTTATCAAAAACTCGTCAAAGGCGACGAATCGGTCGTGCAGCTTTTCGGTTTCACCGACGAGCGGCGCGGACCGTCGAGCATTTTTATCGGCGCGATTCCGAAACCCGGACAAGACGTAAGCAAAATCCGCGAGCAAATTATGAAGGAAATCACGGACATCGCCACCAACGGCGTGAAGTCTGAAGAAATGCAGAAACTCCGCAATCAGCTAATCAACGACGCGGTTCGCTTTCGCCAATCTTCGATGGCACGCGCCCAGCAAATCGCGGAATTCGCGCTCTACGACGGCGACCCGACGCTGATCAATTCGGAACTCGACGAGCTTTTGAAAATTACGCCCGAACAAATCAAATCGGCGGTTAATACTTATTTGAATACGGATAACCGCGCACTTTTAGACGTTGTTCCGGCAGGGAAAAAATAATATCAGCCAAACGAAAAAGGAGTTTTAAAATATTATGAAATCGAAATTAGTTTTATTGTTAGTTTTATTTTCGGTGTTTGGCACAAATCTTTTAGCACAAAATATGAATGAAGATTTTCGTAAAACTGCGCCGCAGCCGCTCGCGCCCGTTTCGTTCAATATCTCGAAGCCGTTTGAAACGACGCTCGACAACGGTTTGAAAGTCGTGATTGTCGAGGACAGCCGCTTGCCGCTCGTCAGTTATCGTCTAGCGTTTCGCGCGGGAAATGTTTATGACCCGAAGGATTCAATCGGATTGTCGTCCGCGCTCGCTTCGGTTTTGAGCGAAGGCACGCGCACCTACACGAGCCAGCAGCTTGCCGAACAAATCGAACGTCTCGGCGCAAACGTCAACGCCGCTTCGGGCGCGGATAATACGATTGTCGCCGCTTCAGCTTTGTCGCTTTATAAAACCGACATTTTGAAATTGATGGCGGAGATGGTTTTGTATCCGGCGATTCCCGAAAGCGAATTGAAATTATACAAACAAAACACCATCGAAGGTTTGAAATTTCAACGCGCCGAATCAGCCTTTCTCGCTGACGAGCAAATTAACAAAATCATCTACGGCTCGCATCCATACAGCATTACCTCGCCGACACCCGCCGATGTCGAGAAAATCACGCGCGAAAAATTGCTGGCGTTTCACGATAAAAATTACGTGCCGAACAGCGCGACGCTCGTCGTCGTCGGCGACGTAAAGCGCGACGAGATGCTAAAGGAAATCAAGGATAATTTCGGCGGCTGGAAAAAGGGAACTATCGAAGACGTGAAATTTGCCGCGCCGCCCGTTCGCACGGAAAAAACAATCACCGTCGTTGACCGTCCCGGTTCGGCGCAGTCGAATATCGTTCTTTCAAATTTGGCAATCGAGCGCAACAACCCGGATTATTTTCCGGTTCTGGTAATGAATCAGGTATTGGGCGCGGGCGCGTCCTCGCGCTTGTTTATGAATTTGCGCGAAGCGAAGGGTTACACCTACGGCGCATACTCGAACCTCGATTCAAAGCGGCTGACAGGCGCGTTTGAAGCGACCTCCGAAGTTCGCACGCCGGTTACGGGCGACAGCTTGAAGGAATTTTTCTACGAGCTAAACCGTATTCGCAATGAAAAAGTTTCGGAAAAGGAATTGAAGGACGCAAAGAATTATTTGACCGGAGTTTTTCCGCTTCGCGCCGAAACGCAGGAAGGTTTGACGAATTTAATCGTCGCACAGGAACTCTACAATCTGCCCGCCGATTATCTGCAAACCTACCGCGATAAAGTCAATGCCATAACTTTGGATGATGTCGAGCGCGTGGCGAAAAAATACATCACGCCGGATAAAATCGCCATCGTCATCGTCGGCGATGCCGGAGAAATTTTGAAACAAGTCAAACCATTCGCGGAAAAAATCGAAATCTTCGACACGGAAGGAAAAGCCGTTCCAGCTTCGACTTACAGCGACACGAACGCGGCGGCGACGGTCAATGTCAGCGGCAAATGGAATTTAACGATTGACGTTCAAGGACAGCAAATTCCGGTTACTTTGATGCTCGCGCAAACCGAAAATAAAGCTACCGGCTCGCTCGACTCGATGATGGGTAAAGGTGAAATCGCCGATGCCAAAGTCAGCGGAAACAAATTCATCGGCACGGCAAAATCCGAGATGCAGGGTCAGCCGGTTAATTTGACAATTAACGGAACAGTTGACGGCGACGCGATGAAGGGAACGATAAACGCTTCGATGCCGGGATTTCCGCCGCTGCCTTTTACAGGAACGAAGGCAAAGGAATAAATCCTTTGACAATCCGGCGCAAAGAAAATTAACCGCGAAAAAACACGAAACGACACGAAATAAATGTAAAAAATTTCGTGTCGTTTCGTGTTTTTTTTCGCGGTTAAAATTGTATTGACGTTAAGATTTCAGATATTTTTCAAACCAAGCAAGCACGTTACTATACCAAAATTCGGAATTTTGCGGCTTCAAAATCCAGTGTCCTTCGTCGGGAAAAACGATGAGTTTCGACGGCACATTGTTTAACTGCAAAGCCGTGAATAATTGATAATCTTGGTCAACCGGCACGCGGAAATCAATTTCTCCGGCGGTTACGAGCGTCGGCGTGTTGAAGTTTTTCGCAAACTTGTTCGGCGACCATTTTTCGTAAAGCGTCGGATTTTCCCATGGCATTCCGTTAAATTCGTGGCGCACGAACCAGAGTTCTTCGGTCGCGCCCGCCATACTTTCGAGATTGTAAACTCCGGCGTGCGAGACGAACGCTTTGAATTTGAAGCGCGGGTCGTTGTTGTGTCCCAAAAGCCAGTCAACCATATAACCGCCGTAACTCGCGCCCGCCGCGCCGATTCGCGTGTTGTCAACGAACGGTTTTTTGACGACTTCCGCCACGCCGTTGGTAATATCAACGAAGGCTTTGCCGCCCCAATCGCCGGAAATATCGTTGACGAATTTCTGCCCGTAGCCGGTCGAGCCGCGCGGATTCGGCATAAAAATAACGTAACCGGCGGCGGCGAAAATCTGCGGATTCCAGCGATAACCCCAATTATCGCTCCACGCGCCCTGCGGTCCGCCGTGAATCAAAACGAGCAAAGGATATTTTTTCGTCGCGTCGAAATTCGCGGGCTTGATTAAATAGCCGTGAATTTTCTGATTTGCCGCGCCCATCCATTCCATCTCTTCGGCTTTCGGCAGTTGAACGAAATTAGTGTTAGCGTTGCTGAGATTGGTCATCGCGCCCGAACTCGCGTCAACACGATAAACTTCCGTCGGACTCGTCATCGAACTCGAAGCCAGAACAAAATATTTGCCGTCGGGCGAGACATTCAAATTAGCGAAAAAATTATCTTTGGCGATTTTATTAACGTGCGTGGCGATTTTTTGGCGAAAATCGGGTTCGAGCGGAACGCTGAAAATCGGTGCGAAACCCGCTTCGCCCGCCGTAAAATAAACGGTCTTGCCGTCGGGCGATAAAGCCATCTCGTCAACCTGCTGATCGAAACCTTGCGTCAATTCGACGATTTCATTTGTCTGCCGATTAAAGCGCATAATGCGCCAGCGGTCAGCTTCAAACGCTTCGCCCGCCTGCGAGCGATACAAAATATATTTGCCGTCCGGCGTATAAACCGGCGACGCTTCGTAACCTTTGTTGGCGGCGGTTATATCGCGCGGAGTTCCGCAGTTTATCGGGACAATGTAAATATCGCTGTTGGTCGAGACAGCTTCGATTTTGTCGGGATTTTTCAGATACGCGATTTCCTTTGAATCGGGCGAAAAAGCGTAATCAGTTCCGCTCGACGCGGCATACGGCGGCGAGTCGAAATCGCCGGGCGTTACATCTCTGGCGATTCCGCCGTCGCTTGAAACTATAAAAACGTGCGTCCGTTTTGCATCGCGCCATTCGACCCAATGCCGATATAAAAGCCGGTTGGTTACGTGCGCTTTCACTTTGCCCGTATCGGCTGCGGCATCCTTCTGCGCGTTGCAGTCGTCGCTCATACATTCGGGATAAACGTCCGAGACAAACGCAATCATTTTGCCATCGGGCGACCAGACGGGGTTTCCGGCTTCGGTAGAAATTTTCGTTACCTGTTTTCTATCGCCGCCGTCCGCGTCAATCGTCCAAATTTGCCCCATCGAAAAGTATGCGATGCGCTTGCCGTCGGGCGACCAGCGCGGCGAACTGCTCGATTTTGTTTCTTTAGTCATCTGTTTCGGAGTTCCGCCGTCAATCGAAACCAGATAGATTTGCGTTAAATTTTTATTCGCCGCTTTGTCAACGTCGCCGACCGTGTAAGCGACGGTTTTGCCGTCGGGCGAAAGCTGCGGGTCGCCGACGCGCCGGACTTTCATCAAATCGTCAAAGGTAAAAGTCGTCTGGGCATAAATGTTTGCAAAAGCAAACGCCAAAAGAAAAAACGAAAAAATTATACGTTTCATAATATTATTTCCTCAAAAATGTATCGGTAGAACGTGATTATTATCGCACAAATCGAGCGCAAGTTACGAGCGAAGCGATAAAAAAGAAGAAATGTTTGCTGAACATTTCTTCTTTATATAAGCCATCTCAAAATGCGGAGGCGCGTTCAGAGCAACGGTTTGAGCCATGAAACCGCCGCGCTTCGCGGTCGGCTGCTCACGCCTCAAGGCGTAACTCTGAGCGCATATAAAATAAAGCGCAGTATGGCACAGAATTTTGTAAGTTAAAACGCGGTCGGTTAAGATAATTTTATGAATAAATTTCTTTTGAGCTTTTTGTGTCTTTTAACGACGATTTCGATTTTCGGGCAGCAGCCGTCGCCGACACCGACGCTTTACAGCGACAAGACGCTGAACGAATTAAAACAAATTCAGCAGGCGGCGTTGCAAGACGATTTCGCATACAAACAAACGGCGTATCTCGCATACAACATCGGGGCGCGTCCGTCGGGTTCGCTGCAAGCGCAGCGGGCGGTCGAATATGTTGCGAGCGAAATGAAAAAGCTGGGTTTGGATGTGCGCTTAGAGAAAGTAACAGTTCCGCATTGGGTTCGCGGCGAAGAACACGGCGAACTCATCGAATGGGAAGGAATGGCGAAGGGAACAATGCAGAAAGTCGTTCTGACCGCGCTCGGCGGCAGCATCGCTACGCCGCCCGACGGAATGATTGGCGATATTATCGTCGTCAACAGCTTTGACGAATTGACCGCGCTCGGCACAAATAAAGTCAAAGGAAAAATCGTTCTTTTCAATAACAAATACGAAAGCGAATTGGCGGCGAGCGGATTCGGCGGCGCGGCTTACGGACGCGCTGTTGCCTATCGCGGCGGCGGCGCGATTGCGGCGGCGAAACTCGGCGCGATTGCAGTGCTGGTTCGTTCGGCGGGCGATTCGCAAAATCGTCTCGCGCATACGGGCGCGATGCGTTACGCCGATGGCATAACGAAAATTCCGGCGGCGGCGGTTTCCTTTGAAGACGCGGAAATGATCGCCTATCTCGCAAAAATGGGAACGGTGAAAATCAAACTGACGCTCACGCCGCAGACTTTGCCCGACGCGACGAGCTACAACGTCATCGCCGATTTGAAGGGAAGTGAAAAGCCCGACGAAATCGTTCTCGTTTCCGGTCATCTCGATTCGTGGGATTTGGGACACGGCGCGATTGACGACGCGGCGGGCGTAACCGTTTCGATGCAGGTTCTCCAACTCATCAAACAATTAAAATTGGGTCGAGACTAGATAACAACTAAGATATAATAGTTAAATCTAGTGATGACAGTAGAATATAAGCAATTTGTTCGTGCCAAAATTTCCAGCAAGAAATTTCGCCAGATTCTGCGCTCCTTTGCACTTGATTTG
>JBPCMK010000089.1:0-43226 GCA_051002375.1 Pyrinomonadaceae bacterium
CGCCGAGCAAATCTTCCGGGTTCTTGTAATCCCGAATCAATTCATCAAGTATTTCTTTTCGTATCGTCATAAGTGTAAATCTCCTTATTCTATAAATTTCGATTTACACAAAATTTCTTACAGCCCCCAAGCGTGATAAAATCGTCAACCGAGTTATCAACAACAAAAAAGGGAACCTCTTATGAAGCTCCCTCCTTTCTAATTATCAAGGTTAAGACTCTATACTACTTTTTTATCATCAGGATTAACATGTTCCGCTACTTCATGACCGGCAACTCCACCAGCGACACCACCGACGACTCCGCCAATTGCCGTGCCGACAACCGGAACTACTGAACCAATTGCAGCACCTGTCACCGCTCCGCCGACGACTCCTGTTCCAGTGCCTAAAACATGTGAACCACCATGTTTACTAAATTCATTGTGAATGTACTGGGCATCTTCATCGTTGCGCGGATTAACGCCCATATAAACGCCACCGTTTTTAATTCCTTGTTCGTATTCAGCAGCATGTTCTTCCGGGATACCGGAACCAACTAATGCGCCAATTAGTCCGCCTGTTAAGCCGCCTGCTCCAGCCCCAACTAACGCTGCTGCCAGCGGTCCGGCAACAATTAATCCCAGTCCGGGAAGAGCAATACTGGTACCGATTGCTGCAATACCCGCAATAACTGCGCCTAAAGTTCCGCCAATTGCTGAACCTGTTCCAGCACCTTCAAGAGCTTTGCTGCCGAGTTCAGTATCCGGTGTACCTTGTCCAAACTGTGCATCGCGTGTTTTATCAGACATCATTAAATTGACATCATCTTTGCTATACCCGCGATTTTCTAGCGATGAGTAAGCCTTTTCTGCGCTTACTCTATCATTGAAAAGACCTGATACTATCCGTGATTGTCCTGTTGTTTCGTTCATTTTATTTCTCCCTCTTGGTTATATTTTGTCGTATGTATTTCCGAATTACAGGTATTGCATTGAATTCGGACAATAAACATACTTGTTGAAGATATATGCAACATACATACCATATGATTTGATGCGGTTTTTTAAGATACCTCTGAGATGGTCAAGTATTCCGCTACACAAAAGTCTAAATCTTTTTCAAACTCCTGCGGGCTTTTGTATCCCAAACTTGAATGCAGTCTGATCCGGTTGTAATAGCCTTCGATGTAGCCGAAGATTTCCGATCTTGCCTGTTCGACTGATTCAAACACGCCGTTTTCCAGTAATTCCGCTTTGAGCCGGGAAAAGAAACTCTCGGCTTGAGCATTATCGTAGCAGTTGCCTTTGCCCGACATTGATTGCCGGAAACCGCCCGTATAAAGCAATCGGCGATATTCGACCGAAGCGTATTGACTGCCTCGGTCAGTATGAATAATCGTCTCTTTTTTCATCCGCCAACGCTTTCGTGCCTGATTAAAAACGTCAATCACGAGCTGCGCCGTCATTCGTTCCGACACCTTCCATCCCACAATTCGCCGCGTGAACTTGTCCTGAAGACACGCCAGATAACAAAATTTGCCATTGGCGAGCGGCAGATAAGTGATGTCGCCGATCAATACTTCACCGGCTCCGGTTGGAGCATTGAGCGAATCCTTTAACAGGTTTTCGCTGATTCCCAAACTGTGTTTGGAGTCGGTCGTGTTTGGTTTGAAACTTTTCGGCGCCATCGCCCGCAAACCTTCGCCCTTCATCATCGCCCGTGCTGTTGCTCGTCCGATTTGCAACGCGGCGGCAATCCGGCGCGAACCATAGCGGCGTGAGTTTTCAGCAAAACAAGTTTTGATTCGCGCTCTCAAATCAGCCTTTTTAACACTCTCCCGATAGGTTGCGCCTTTCACATAACGGTAATAACTACAGTTGAGACGGTCAAGTTTTTCAGGACACGAAACTCTCGCTGCTCCTTATTTTATTTGTCAACTTTAACTGTTTTTCAAACTCCAGCGGGCTTTGGTAATTTAAGCTGGAATGGAGTCTGATTCGATTGTAATAGCCTTCGATATAGCTGAAGACTTCCGAGCGGGCATCCTCGACCGATTCAAAGATGCCGCCCTCGATCAACTCCGCCTTAAATCGGGAAAAAAACTTTCCGCCTGCGCGTTGTCATAACAATTTCCTTTACGACTCATTGATTGGCGAAACCCGCCGATGTAAAGCAGGCGGCGATATTCAGCCGCTGCATATTGGCTGCCCTGATCGGCTGCGTTTAATCGCGCCTTTGCCGATTAAGCCAAGCCGCCGCGCTTGTAGAAAGACATCAATGACGAGTTGCGCCGTCATTCGCCCCGAGACCTTCCAGCCGACAATCCGCCGCGTAAATTTATCCTGCAGACACGCCAAATAGCAAAACGTGCCGTCCGCCAGCCGAAGATAAGTAATGTCGCCGACCAATACTTCGCCCTTGCCCTTTGGCTGATTTGCACCATTCTGCTAAAGGTTCGCCCCAATCGGCAAGCCGTGCTTGGAATCAGTTGTTTGCGGTTTGAATCGCTTCGCCTGAATTGCCCGTAAGTTCTCGCGCCGCAAAACATTTCGCACGGTGACGCGTCCGATTTTCAACTCGGCGGCAATTCGCCGTGTGCCATAACGACGGCGATGGAACCAGAAGCATTCTTTGACGCTGGCGGCGCAACTGGTTTTCAAGAATCTTGCCTGGTAAGTTCGGCGGCTCGCATAAGCGTAATAAGCCGAGCGATTAACCTTCATCACCCGGCACAGCAATTTAATCGGAAAGAAATTTTTCTGGCTTTCAATGAACTTATATCTTTCTAACTTCCCCTGCCGAAGATAAGTGCCGCCTTTTTTAAGATTTCATTCTCCATCTCCAGTTCCCGCAGTTGCTTTTTGAGTTTTAGATTCTCTTTCTCCAAATCCGAACCGGATTCGATTTTTAATTTTTGGCTGCGCCAGTATGCAATTGGCTTTCGCCGACTCCTAATTCTCTGGATAAACTCGCCACCGATTGACCGTCAAGAATCTTCCGCACGGCTTGTTGTTTGAACTCGCTTATCATATTTTCGCATCATCTCATTTTACAGAGAGTTTCGTGTCCGGTTAAATTAGACCACCTCAATGATATTCAACTGCTTGAAGGACTCCTGTAAAAATTTGAAAAACTTCTCGTTTTGTTATTCCAGATTTAGCTAGGTATTGGTCGGAGTCAAGCACACCTTTAACAAATTCCATCACATAATATGGGTAAAGTTGTTTGTTGAGTTCAACTGCACCCTGAGCAAAAATTTGTATAAGATTCGGATGCGATAGCCTTATTAGGTTTTCAGTTTCCGAAGTAAGTATTTGTGTCAATAACCGTTCTTTACCTGGAGAAGGTCTGGATATTTTTAATGCGCGTTCTCTTTGTAGATTTTTATCCTTAACGACTGAAACGACACCGCTACCACCAACTCCAAGAGGTTTTTCAAGGATATAATTAAAATCTATTTCCTCTGCTACTTGTGAAATTACTTTTTTCAGTAAAGGTTCTTCTAAACTCCAAGCATCGCGTAAATTGTCATCATCTTCATATTTTTTCTTCAGGTTTTCAAAGAAATTTTTCGGCACTTTAGGAGCAGTAGCATCCGTTTTATTATTTGTTGCTTCTTTAGACATATACGCACATCCTTAATTTAAATTGCAGAACTATCAAATATAATAAAGTGCCTTTTCCTTAAAAAAGAAAAGCACTCAAATCAGGCTGTATCGAACTTCTTTAGAATTCCGGTGAATTTCGTAAAATTAGTCGCAACTCGCCGTCTTTCTCCTCAACCGAAACGCTGCCGCCGCTTGTCAATTCGCCGAATAGAATCTCATTGGCAAGCGGCTGTTTGATTTTATCGTGAATCAAACGCGCCATCGGACGCGCTCCGTATTTCGGGTCGAAACCGTTTTTCGAGAGCCATTCTTTTGCCGCGTCGGTCAGTTGGATGAGAACGCGCTTTTCTGCAAGCAGCCCGTTTAGTTCTTTGATAAATTTGTCAACAATCAGCTTGATGTTTTCCAAATCAAGAGCCTTGAACGGGACCCAAGCGTCAAGACGATTGCGAAATTCGGGCGTGAATGTGCGTTCGATTGCTCCCTTAGCCTGACCTTTGGTGTCGGTTTGATTGCGAAAACCGACACCGCCGGAAGATAATTCACGCGCTCCGGCGTTGGTCGTCATAATCAAAATCACGTTGCGAAAATCGGCTTTTTTGCCGTTGTTATCGGTCAAGGTTGCGCTGTCCATCACTTGCAGTAAAAGATTGAAAAGATTCGGATGCGCTTTTTCGATTTCGTCTAAAACAAGGACGGCGTGCGGCGTTCGCATAATCGCTTCGGTCAGCAAGCCGCCCTGATCGAAGCCGACGTAGCCCGGCGGCGCACCAATCAGACGTGAAACTGTGTGCGCTTCGGCGTATTCGCTCATATCGTAACGCATAAATTCGATGCCGAGTTGTTCGGCTAATTGTTTTGATAATTCGGTTTTGCCAACGCCCGTCGGACCGGAAAACAAAAACGAGCCGACGGGTTTTGTTTCGTGTCCCAAACCTGCGCGTGAAATTTGAATCGCGTTGACGATTTTATCAATCGCTTCGTCTTGCCCGAAAATGACGTTTTTCAAATCTTCGCGCAAAGTTTTTAATTGCTCCTTTTCGTCTGCAACAACGGTTTTCGGCGGAATTTTCGCCATTCGCGCAATCGTGTTTTCGACCATTTGTACGGAAATTTGCTGCGGGCGTTTATCTTCGGGCAAAAGTTTTGTCGCCGCGCCGACTTCATCAATTACGTCAATCGCTTTGTCGGGCAAATGGCGGTCGTTGATGTATTTTCCGGCGAGTTCGGCGGCGACTTTCAGCGATTCGTCCGAATATTTTACGCCGTGATGTTCTTCGTAAAATCGTTTCAAACCTTTCAAGATTTCGTAAGTTTCTTCAACCGTCGGCTCGCCGATTTCGATTTTTTGAAAGCGACGCGCCAACGCTCTATCACGTTCAAACGCGGCTTTATATTCTGCGTAAGTCGTCGAGCCGATACAGCGCAAATCTCCGGCGGCAAGCGCGGGTTTTAAAATGTTCGATGCGTCCATCGCGCCACCCGAAACCGCGCCCGCGCCGACAATCGTGTGAATCTCGTCAATAAACAAAATCGCGTTCGGCTCTTTTTTGAGGTCATTGATGATTGCCTTAAAACGCTGTTCAAAATCGCCGCGATAGCGCGTTCCGGCGAGAACCGCGCCCATATCAAGCGCGAAAACTTTCGCGCCCTGCAAAACTTCCGGCACGTTTCCTTCGCTGATTTTGAGCGCGAGACCTTCCGCCAAAGCCGTCTTACCGACTCCGGGTTCGCCGACGTAAAGCGGATTGTTTTTCTTTCTCCGGCAAAGAACTTGAATCGTGCGTTCGATTTCTTCGCCGCGTCCGATGATCGGGTCAATGCCGCCTTCTTTTGCCCGCGCCACAAGCTCGACCGTAAAACTTTCGAGCGGTTTTTTCTTCTTGCCGCCCGTCGCGCGTTCTTCGGCAAATTCTTCGCCTTCCAAATCGCCTTCGCCAATCGGCATCGGAAACGGATCGTCAATTTTTGAAATTCCGTGCGCGATATAATTCAAAATATCGAGCCGCGAAACGCCTTGCTGTTTCAAAAGATAAACCGCATAACTTTGCTCGGCTTGATAAAGCGCAGACAATATATTTCCGCCGTCAACCTTTGGCTGTCCGCTGCCTTCCGCCTGTAAAATCGCGTATTGAATCGTCGCCTGAAACGTCGAAGTAAGTTCCGGCATCATTTGAGTTTTGGCGGGGATTTTCTCCAAAACGTCCGCGAAATAATCTTCGAGCGATTTGGCGATTTCCTCAATCTTCGCGCCGCAATTATACAAAATATCCCGCGCCGCCGCGTCTTCGAGCAGCGCGTAAAGCAGATGTTCCAAGGTTACGTATTCGTGTTTGTGCTTGACGGCTTCGTCAACCGCGTAGCTTAATGTTTCTTCTAATTCTCTGGTTAACATAATTCAAAAACTATTTTTGTTTGATGCGAACTAAACCGTGTTTTTCTGGATTGAAATTTTACGGATATTTTTCTTCGACGATGTGATGAATAAACGGAATTTCGATGCCCGCGTCTTTAGCTTTCTGATAAAGGTTGCGCCCGTCCGCGCTGTGCGCGATGAGTTTGTCGCCTTCCAAGCAGACCCATTGGTTCATATACTTCTCGCTGTTTTCATCAAGCCATTTTCGCGCCTTTTTGTAACGCTCGATTTGCCAATTAGATTTTTTATCGTCGCCTTTGGCTTTCTCCTGTTCGTCAATTGCTTTACGCAATTTGTCGTAATCTTCGACGGGCAAAGCGCGAATTATTTCGATTGCTTGTTCTAAATTTGCTTGCATAACATTCTCCATTTTACTTCATTGTAACAAAACAGTTTTCAAAATATAATTACCGACAACGGAAAGTAGATTGATTTTCGCGCCGACGGGCAGAACATAATTTTCCGTAAAAGTCGGATTGTGAAATTTATTTCTGCCGGTCTAATTCGGCGAGCATAATCGCGCTTGCGCTTTGGTCTTGGCGGGCGTAAAAAACCGTTTTTTCGTCGGGCGCGACGCTCAGATTTGAATAGTAGAAAAAAGGATTTTTCCAAGTCGGCGAGTTGATTTTTGCCGTCCGCCGATTTATTTGACATCAGCATCCGCGCCATTTATCGGTTGGTCGGGGAAGGGGAATTCGTTTTATCGAAACCGCTTCGAAAATCTTCTTCGTTTGTCCGAATTGCAGCGGCGAGATTTAAAGGAAATATCGAGTTTGGTCAGAAACGAATAAATGAAAATTATTTTCCGACGAATTTTCGGCTGAACAAAATAAATTTTTCGGCAATGACCTTTTTTCCTTTCGATTCTCGTTTATACAATTAGAAACGATTTTTCCGCATTGCCGCAAATACCGATTCGCATTGATGAACTAAAAACTAAATTTAGGAGAAAAAATAATGAAATCAATCAACTACGCAACAAAACTTTTCGCCTTTACACTGTTGTCTGCGATAATTTTAATCACGGCAATTTCGCCGGTCTTTGCCGAAAAAGACAAAAACAAACAATCGAAATCGCCGCAGCCCAAACTCTGGCGGCAGATTAACGAAGACAATCTGCAATCACGCGGAGCGCAACGCGCGGTTACGCCGGAAAAATATCGCGTTTTTCAGCTCGACCAAACAATTTTAAAAAACTCGCTCACCGAATTGCCGTTTGAAAATACGGACGCGGCGCGAGAAAATCCGTTAATAATCGAAATGCCGATGCCGGACGGTTCGCTTCAGCGTTTCAGAATGGAGCAAACCGCCGTTTTGTCGCCGGAACTTGCGGCGCAATATCCCGATTGGAAAACTTTTGTCGGCTACGGCGTTGACGACACGGCGGCTGTCGGGCGTTTCGATTGGAACGCTTTTGGATTTCACGGCTACATTGAAACCGATAAAGGAATCGTCTTTATTGACCCGTATCAAAAGGGTGATACCAAAAATTATCTGGTTTTCTACAAACACGAATTTGGCAAACCGCTTGATGATTTCAGCGAAAGAGTTGATGAAACGATGTCAAAAATTGTCAAATCGGATTATCAATCTTTCACACCGCAATTTAGTTTCGGCGCAAGCCTTCGCACTTACAGATTGGCGATTGCCACCACCGGCGAATGGTCGCGGAATGCCGCCGGATATACTGCCGGACAGCCCGTTCAAACTACTCGTGATAATGCACTCGCCGTCGTCGTTACATCCGTTAATCGTTTGATCGGAATTTATACACGCGAATTGTCTTCTTCATTTCAGTTGGTCAATCCGCCGACGAATAACGACGCGAACAATATTATTTTCGATGATCCGGCAACCGATCCGTATGACAATTCCGACAACACGGCGCAATTAACCATCAATCAAACCACCATTGATAACAGCGTCGGGACGGAGAATTACGACATCGGGCATCTGTTCGGCACGGGCGGCGGCGGCGTTGCGTCGAGTCCTTCGATCTGTTCCACGCAAAAGGCGGAAGGTTATTCGGCGCGCGACACGAACACGGGCGACCCGTTCGTGGTTGATTATGTGGCGCACGAAATGGGACACCAATTCGGCGCGGATCACACTTACAATAACTTAGATCCGAACGGAGCTTGCACGACGCGCTCGATGACCGACGCTTTTGAAGTCGGCAGCGGCTCGACGATTATGTCCTACGTCGGTATTTGCAATCAGCGAAATTTACAGCAATTTAACGATTTCGCACTGCCGACGTTTCACATCAGAAGTTTGACGACGATCAATACCAATATCACGACCGGCGACCCGCAAACGAACAACTGCGGAACGGCTTCGGGAACAAACAATATTCCGACTGTCAGCGTGAACGGTGTCAATGCCGGAAACACTTTCACGATTCCGGCATTGACACCGTTCACGCTGACAGCGACCGGCAATGACGCGGACGCGGGCGATGTCGCCAATCTACTGTATTCTTGGGAAGAATACGACCTCGCTCCGTCGGCGAGCGGCGCGTCGGGAACTCCAGCGGAAACTTACGATGTGGACACCGACGGCGTTCTGCGTCCGCTGTTTCGCGCTTATTCGCCGGTGGCTGGCAATTCGAGAACATTTCCGAGTATGGCGTTTATCTTGAATCCGGCAAACAACGATCCGGCGGGAAGTAATCAGCCGCCGTTAACTTATATGGGAACGCATCCGACAAACGCACCGGGCGCGGTTTGCGAAACAGGAATGACCTGCGTCGTCGGCGAACGTCTGCCGACCGTTGCGCGGACGATGAATTTCCGCGTTTCGCTGCGCGACCGACGCGGGGGTGTCGCCGATGCCGGAACAACCGTAACTGTGGCAGACGGCACGGGTCCTTTTCAAGTAACAGTGCAAAATTCATTCAATAATTTATCGCCGGCGGTAACGTGGCAGGGAGGAACGATGCAAACCGTAACTTGGGATGTTGCCAATACGAACGCCGCGCCGATTAATGCGGCGAATGTCAACATTCTGCTGTCAACCGACGGCGGACAGACATTCCCGATCACGATTCTCGCCAATACGCTGAATGACGGAACGGAACAAATCACCGTCCCGAATAATCCGACGACGACGGCGCGAATCAAAGTCGAAGCCGTCGGAAATATCTTCTTCGATATAAATAACGCCGACTTTACAATTTCCGCTCCGACTGCCGCTTCGGTTTCGGTTTCCGGGCGCGTTTCGTCGGCGCGGGGCAGAGGAATTGCCGGAGCGGTCGTAAGATTTACCAACCAGGACGGAAATACCCGATTCGCGCGGACGAATCCGTTTGGTTATTATAATTTTGCCGACCTCGCCGCCGGACAAACATATATTTTTTCAGTCAGCGCAAAAGGCTTTCGGTTTGAGCCGCGAGTTGTCTCGCTGACTGAAAATCTCGCCGGATTCGATTTTATCGCGCGATAAAATCGAGCCGCGTTTAATAGACATTATCGGAAATAAGCTAAAGGCGGAAAACTATTCGCTATCGCTGTTTTTTCAATGAATATCAGTTAACAGCGAATAGCGAACAGCAAATAATCAGAACTCCGGCATACATTCCTTTATTTCCGATAATGTCTATTTTACATCTCTTCTCTATTCTTCCTCGACCGTGCAAAGAAGCGGATATTCTTGGGCGCGGGCGAGATTCATCGCTTTTTCGGCTTTCATATTGGCGACTTCAAACGAATAAACGCCCGCGATGCCGATGCCTTCGCGGTGAACCTTCATCATAATCGTAAAGGCTTCCGCGTTCGTGCGGAGAAAAACTTGAATCAAAACGAAGACGACAAATTCCATCGTCGTGAAATCGTCGTTGTGTAGCACGACTTTATACATTTTCGGTTTCTCCAGCCGCGTTTCGCTTTCGGTCAAAACGTCGCCGTCGTATTCGATGTCGGGAAATTCGGGCATAAGTAAAATTTACCACAGAAGGAAATTAGCCACGGACAAACACGAAATTTCACGAAAAATTTTTGGTTTATTTCGTGTTCTTTCGTGTTTGTTCGTGGCTAAAAATTCTTAGATTTTGCTCACTTCAAAATACGCTTTTATTGCGTTGTATTTTGCTGCATTGTTTAAGATGTCGAAAATCTTTTCGTAATTTTCCAAGCCTTCGACTTTGTGCGTCAGCATTTTCGAGAGCCAGCCGGCATACATCGCTTCGCACAGCGCGAGGTCTTTTACGCCGAGTTCAAAATGCTCGCGGTTGGCGTTGACCGTGCCGACCATCACGCGGTTTCCGAGAACGAATTTTTGGTTGATCAAATCAGACGGAACGCCGTCGGTTTTGCGGTCGCCACCGGTAACGCTCGCCAAAATTAAAATGCCGTTTTCGTTTAAAGCCTGCATCGCGTCGAAGATAATCGGCGAAAATCCGGTGCATTCAAAAATCAAATCATACTCGCCGTATTTTTCGGTCGCAGCGTGAACGGTTGTTTCGCGCGTCGAATCGTAAGTCGCGCCAATTGCTTCGAGCAAATCGGCGTTTAGATAGCCTTCACGCAAATCTAGTCCGAAACCGTGAACTTCGTAACCGCGCATCCGCAAAGCCATCGCAGTTAAAAGTCCGACGTTGCCCGTTCCCAGAACGGCGGCGGTTTTCGGCTGCCAGATTTTCAAGCGTTCCTGAATGTCGTTCGCTTGCTTCAAGCCTTTTTCGATAATCGAAAGCGGTTCGAGCAGCACGGCGATTTCTTTAATGGCGGGCGGAATTTTGATTAAAAAATCCGCGCTTTCCGAATAGAATTCCGCCATATAACCGTGAATTCTGGAAATGCCGCGCTCGTAATATTTATCGTCGGTCGTAAAATCCTGCTCGCCGATTTTGTCATAAATGCTGTGTCCGCGCGGACGGCGAACCGATGCGACGACGAAATCGCCCGCTTGTAATTCTTTAACATTCTCGCCAACTTCTACGACGCGCCCGAAATTTTCGTGTCCGAGAATCAAAAAGTCGAAACCGCGCGGCGCAACGCCGTATTCGCCGTGAGCGATTTCCCGGTCTGTGCCGCACGCGCCGACGCGCAAAACTTCGACCAGAACGCCGCGCCCGTCTTTGATGTCTTCAATTTTCGGTTTGTCCGTCTCGACGAGACGAACGCTGTTTTTTTCCTTCGGTGTAACTGCGATTGCTTTCATAATTTTTTATCTTAAACGAAAAACGGGCGAGAACAAATCCCGCCCGGCTAATCTTAAATTTGCTTTTAATTATTCTGATTTCGGGTTAGGCAAAACGATGAAAGAAATAGCCGCAAAAAGGCACAAAAATCACAAAAAGACAATCTGAAAAATCTTCATTTGTGTCTTTTGTGCTTTTTTGTGGCTGTCATTTCTTATCCCGAACTCACGTCAGTTATTCGACAAAATCTACTTCGACGCGATTCGGAATAATTCCTTTTTCAAAGCCTTCTTCGAGTAAAAGCCGCACGGCTTTTCTGCCCCGCTCGCCGTAATCGAGCGTCAAATCATTAACCCACATCGCCACAAAACGGTCAGCTAATTCCGGCGGCATATCGCGGGCAAACTGCATCGCGTAGGCAAGCGCGTCTTCGCGGTTTTCCATCGAATACTTGATGCTCTTGAGCAGACAGCGCGAAACTTTTCGCATTAGTTCTTCGCCCAAATCGCGTTTGATGACATTGCCGCCCATCGGCAAAGGCAAGCCAGTTTTCTCAAACCACCATTCGCCCAAATCGAGAACTTTATCGAGTCCGACGCGCTTGTAAAAAAGCTGTCCTTCGTGAATCAAAAGTCCCGCGTCGGCTTTGCCCGCTTTTACCGTATCAATGATTTCGTCGAACGGAACAATCGTGTATTCAAAATCTTGATTGTAAATTCGCAAAGCTAAAAACGCGCTCGTCAGTTCGCCCGGAACGGCGATTTTCATCTGCGAAATTTCTTCGGGTTTGCGCGGCTCTTTGGAAACGAGAATCGGTCCGTATTTGTCGCCGATGCTCGCGCCGTGCGGCAGCAGCGCGTATTTGTCGGCGATGTATGCGTAAGCGTGAAAGCTGATTGCCGTTACGTCGAACACGCCGCTTTTCGCGTCTTCGTTCAGCGTTTGAATATCTTTTAAGGTGTGTTCAAATTTCAAACCGTCGGTTTCCAGCTTATTGGTCGCCAAGCCGTAAAACATAAATGCGTCGTCCGAGTCAGGCGAATGAGCAACGGTAATTAATCTTTTTTCTGATTGTGCCTGCATAAAAAATGAATTAAATCTGTCCGTAGAAAATTCGGGTGTCGTATAAGATGTCTATTCTACCGTTTTTCGCGTGTGTTGCAAAAAGCGTTTCGAGATTTTTTATCATCCCGGAAAAACGTGCGCCTTCCGCCGACGGCATATACGAAGACGACAACATTCTGCCGCGCAAGCCGTCGAAATCAACCGTCTGTTTATTTTGAAAAACGGCTTGCCGAAAATCGGTCTGAAAAAAATCCCGCAAAGTTTCCGCCGTGATATTTTCGTGGCGCACCTGCGCGTAATCCGTGCCGAATTCGATTAAAAGTTTTTCGTAATCGCGCAGAAAACCGGTCGAATCGAGTTGGCGTTCGTTCCACATCAAAACGACAAAGCCGCCGTCTTTCAAAATCCTTTTAAATTCCGCCCGCGCGTTTTCGCGGTCGAACCAATGAAAAGCCTGCGCCGCGACGACGAAATCAATCGAGTTTTCATCAAGCGTCGTCTTTTCCGCCACGCCGTCAACCGCTTTGAAATGCGGAAAATCTTTCAGGAAATTTTCCGCCGCATCGCGCATCGCCGCGTTCGGTTCAACGCCGAAAACCTGATTGCCGTATTCTAAAAAAAGTTTCGCGGAAATGCCGGTTCCCGCGCCGATGTCCGCGACAATCGAATTTTCACGCAGATTCATTTCATCACGAAACAAATCCAAAATATCGCGCGGATAATCGGGGCGGTATTTAACGTAATTTTCCACGCGGTCGGAAAATCTTTCAACTGTATCTTTCATACGCTTAAAGTAAAATGCGAAATCAAACGCCGATTTTTACTTTTGCCTTTTAACTTTTTACTTCCGTCTCTTCGCCCGTCCACTGCGTTTTGCGCGAGTGCGAAATATCGAATTGGTCGAGAATGCGGTAGCATAAATGCGTTACCAAATCGTCAATCGTCTGCGGCTTGTGATAAAAGCTCGGACTCGCCGCCAGAATCGTCGCGCCCGCGCGGGAGAGGCGCAGCATATTTTCCAGATGAATTTGATTAAACGGCGTTTCGCGCGGAACTAAAATCAAACGTCTATTTTCCTTCAAACAAACGTCCGCCGCGCGATGAATCAAATTCGTTCCCGCGCCCGCCGCAATCGCTCCCAACGTCGCCACCGAACACGGCACGATAATCATTCCGGCTTGTTTGTTCGAGCCGGAAGCGGGCTTTGCCGCCAGATTGTCGAGCCGCCAAAAGCGAATCAACTTTGAATCTTTTTCGAGTCCGAGCCAATCATTTATTTTCTCCGCGTTCGCGTTTTTCAAATTTACGCCGAGTTCGACTTGCGCGACCGTCGGCACGACATCCGAAATAATCAAATTTATACGCTCGACCGCGCCGCTCTGCGCTAAAAGCTGCAAAGTTCGCTCCGCGTAAATCGTGCCTGACGCGCCCGTTACGGCAACCGTTAATTCCATACGAATTTTAACTCTAGCATTTTTATAAATCGCAACGCCAATTCGAGAATAAAACCGCGCGGACGAAAAATTATTTTCAGTCAAAACGAATCAATCCGCCGATTAGAATCATTCAAATTGAATGATTCTAAAATTTTATTCGTCTCGCAGCCAAACGCCTTTCGCCCGTAATTATTGAGCGAAACCGAATTTCACTCGAACGGCATCGAGTTTGCAAACGTGCCAAACGGCTGAAAGTTTTTAAGTAGAGGTGAAAAGATGATTGCTCCGAAAATTTTAGAAAACGCTTCTTTGCTAAATCTGATTTCCCATAACGCGGTGGCGTGGGCGATGATTAAAATTTTCGCGGCTTGCAAATACGTCGGCTTATTTTTTTGAATTCTTCTTGCCCCGATTTATTATTTGCCCGAAAGAAAACGGTGATTTTTCAAGTCGCCGTTTTTTGTTTTAAAATTTTGCGGCGGTTAAAATAATTTTATGAAGGAAAGCGATATTGCAAAAATTTTAGCGGCGCACACGAACGGAAAAATTTCTGCCGAAGAAGCGACCGCGCAAATAAAAAATTTATCTTACGAAGACATCGGTTACGCGCGGGTTGATCACGCGCGAGCGGCGCGGCAAGGTTTTCCCGAAGTGATTTTCGGACAGGGAAAAACTCGAAACCAAATCGTCGGGATTTTCGAGAAACTCGCGGCGCGTGTCCCGAACGTCTTAATCACAAGAACAAACGCCGAAACCTTCGGCGAGATTCGCAATGTTTCGACCGAAGCCGAATGGCACGAATCGGCAAATTTAATCCGTCTCTGGCGCGACAAAGAAGAATTGGGAACGGGCGAAATCGCCGTCGTAACCGCCGGAACGTCTGACATTCCCGTCGCCGAAGAAGCCGCGCTCACGGCGGAAACGATGGGCAATCGTGTGAAAAGAATCTGGGACGCGGGCGTTTCGGGCATTCACCGGATTTTATCGGAAAGAGAGGTTTTGCAATCGGCGCGAGTCGTCGTCGTCGCCGCCGGAATGGAAGGCGCGTTGCCGTCAGTCGTCGGCGGTTTGGTAAAAGTTCCGGTCATCGCTATACCGACTTCAATCGGTTACGGCGCGTCGCTCGGCGGCATCGCCGCGCTGCTCGGAATGCTAAATTCGTGCGCCTCGAATGTTACGGTCGTCAACATTGACAACGGTTTCGGCGCGGGCTTTGTGGCGAGTTTAATAAATCGCAAATTTGAAAATTGAATCAAGGTGCGAAAGTTGTTGAATAGCTAATTGCACTCTCAAATAAATTTTCAATTTTAGACTTTACTGTTTTGGATTTGTTAAAGTTTTTTAATGGCAATAGAAACGGATTTTATCGTTATCGGCAGCGGCGTTGCCGGACTTCGCGCTTCGATTGAGTTGGCGAAAAGCGGCGCACGAGTTACGGTTTTGACGAAAGATAAAGCGCAGGAGTCGAACACCGAATACGCGCAGGGCGGCGTTGCCGTTGTTTTGTCTGATGACGACAACGCCGAGCTTCACGAAGAAGACACGCTTTACGCGGGCGCGGGTTTGTGCGATGTCGCGGCGGTCGAAACGCTCGTCGTCGAAGGCACGAAATACATTCAACAGCTTATCGAATGGGGAACTGAATTTGACCGCGAAGGCGGGCGATTGGTTTTTACAAAAGAAGCGGCGCATTCGCGTCGGAGAATTTTGCACGCACACGGCGATTCGACCGGAAAGGAAATAGTCCGCGCTTTGATTGCCCGCGCCGGACAGGAAAAGAAAATTTTATTGATGCCATTTGCCAACACGGAAAGTTTGATTGTCGCCGAAAACAGATGCGTCGGCGTTCGTTTTCTCGACCCGATTCTTCGCGCTCCGCGTGAGATTTACGCGAAAGCCGTCGTTCTCTGCACGGGCGGCGCGGGACAATTATTTCTGCACACGACGAATCCGAGCGTGGCAACCGGCGACGGAATGGCGATGGCTTATTTCGCGGGCGCGGAAATGGCGGATATGGAATTCGTGCAGTTTCACCCGACGGCTTTGAATCTGGAAAACGCGCCGCGATTTTTATTGAGTGAAGCGATGCGCGGCGAAGGCGGGATTTTGCGAAACGCTGCGGGCGAAAGATTTATGTCGCGTTATGATGATTTGCTCGAACTCGCGCCGCGCGATGTCGTTTCGCGCTCGATTGTCGCTGAGATGAGAAGAACGGGAACGCGCACGGTTTATCTGGATATGACAGCGATGGACGAAGATTTTCTTAAAAACCGTTTCCCGAAAATTTACGAAACCTGTAAATTTTACGGCTTGAATATCGCCGTAGATTTGCTGCCCGTCTCGCCCGCGGCGCATTATTGTATGGGCGGCGTTCGCACGGATTTGCACGGCAGAAGCACTTTGCACGGATTGTATGCGGCGGGCGAAGTTACCTGCACCGGCGTTCACGGCGCAAATCGTTTGGCTTCAAATTCTCTGCTCGAAGGTTTGGTTTTCGGTGCCCGCGCGGGCGCGGTGGCTGTCGCCGACAATGACGAATTACGAGTTGCGAATTACGAATCGGAAAATCAAAAATCAAAAATCAAAAATCAAAAATCTGATGGAATTGCGACGGCGGTTCGCAAGCGCGTCAAGCGCGTGATGTGGGAGCGCGTCGGAATTTTGCGCGATGCGAATTCTTTGCGGCGTGCGCTTCGTGAATTCGAGCAAATTTCTCAATCGAATCTCGGCATATCTTCGCGTAATTTTGTAACTCTGGCTGAATTGATAGCGAAGGCGGCACTTTGGCGCGAAGAATCGCGCGGCGGACATTTTCGCACGGATTTTCCCGAACGCAGCGACGAGAAATGGCAAGTTCATTCGATTCAAAAACGCAGCGCGGAAATCTCTTCGAGTGAGAAAATAAATTTTGACGGCGAGTAGCCGGACACGATTAACTTTGCTCGAACTTCGGAATAGATGAGAACTGAGAACTGAGAACTGAGAACTGATAGCTAAGAGCGCGTATTTTAGTTCTCAGTTCTCAGTTCTCATCTATTTTTTGTTTAATTTCTACTTTCGCAAACGCGCTTCGACGTTGTTCGCTTTCAAAGAATTTCCCGTCGCTCGCTGCAAATCGGCGATTGACTTGTTGAGTTCGGTTTGAGCGCGGAGTTCGTTGCTTCGCGCGGTCGTCAAAGCCGTCTGGCGGTCGAGAACTTTGTATATGTCGGATTGTCCCGCGTCGAGTTTGCGCTGTTCCGATTCGTATTGCTTGGCGGAATTTTCGCGCGAAATCGTCGCGCTTCTCAAACGCGCTTCCGCCGTTCTGACCGATTGCAGAGCGTTTCGCACATCAACCTGAATATTTTGTTCGAGCTGCTCGCGCTGCGTCTGAATTTGTTCGCCCTGCACCAAAGATTTTCCGAGCTGCGCTTTATTTGTTTTGTTGCCGAAAAGCGGCAGATTGAACTGCACGCCGACGCGAAGGGTCGGATAGCGATTTGCCAGCAAATTGCCCAGAGCCGAACCGTAACCGCCGATTAAATTGCCCGGCAGAGTTTGCGTATTCGTGTTAATCCGAATCGGCGTAATCGGCGGCAAAGCCGGATTAACCTGCGCCGAAAGCGCGTTCACATTGGCGATCACCTGATTCAAAGTCGGTGTCGTGCTGGTCGCGCCGAGCGGATTTACCGCGCCCGGATTAAAAGTTCCCGCCGCGCCGGTTAAAGTGTAATTCGTGAACAAATCAATCTGCGGTTTGTTTTGTTCGCGGTAAAATCGCTGGTCAATCTGGTTAATATCCTTCTGCGTTTGATTGACTTCGAGTTCGGGGCGATTGGTCAAAGCCGCCTGCAGGGCTTCGGGCAGAGTCGTCGCCGGCGCGTCCAAATCAACCGGATCAACCGGCGTAATCGCTTCGCGCCAGAGCGCGTCGTCTTTATTTTGAGCAATCAAAATTTTCAGCGTATTTTCATTTTGCGTTACCGTATTGAGCGCGTCATAGACGGCTTGCTCGAAATTGGCGACCTGCGTTTCGGCGGCAACAATGTCAATCGGCGCAAGCTGACCTTCGTCCACGAGGCGTTTGTTGTGTTCGAGTTGGTCTTTCGCGTCTTTGACCGAATCGCGCTGCACCTGCAAATTTCTCAGCGCGTAAGTCAAATCCCAGTAAGCGCGTTGGACGTTGGCGATAATTTCAATCGAACGCTGGCGAAACTGCGAATCGGTCAAGCTGAGATTGCGTTTGGCGATTTCAATCGTCCGGCGATTTTGGTCGAACGAACGTCCGCGAAAAAGCGGCTGCGTAAATTGAAAGCGCAGATTTTGCGTGTAAGTCGGGTTAACGAGCGAAAACAGATTGTTCGTCGTGCCGCGCTGACTGTCAGTTTGAATGCTGAAATTTCCGCCGCCCTGCCGAATATTTCCCGTCAAACCGGCAGTGCCGAAGAAACCCGAAGTCGTCAAAGAACCATCGGGACCGCCGCCGAAAAAACTGAAAATCGGAACTTTGGCGTGTTCGTAATAAGTTTGTCCGGCAAATCGCGGCTCATAAAATCCACGCGCCGACTGCAAATCGAACTCCGCGCTCCGCACGTTCTGCCGCGTAACTTCGATGTCCTTGTTGTTCTCCAGAGCCATCGCAATCGCTTCGCGCAAGGTCAGCGGTTTCTGATTCAACATATCAACACCGACGCGCCCCAAGTCGGGCAAACTCAAATCGTCGTTCTGATAATTCGGCGCGATTTTGGGAACGCCCTGCAAATTTTCCGGCTTGACGTTTTGTTTATCCTCCACCAGCGGCAAAATCGTGTCCGGTGTCGGCGTGGCGGCAGCCGTCGGCGTTGGAGTCGGCGCAGGCGTTTGCGCGTTCGACGCGCCGATGCCGAATAATAAAATTGTAAGAATTAAAAATAAATACCTTTTCATAATATAAATTTCTCGCCGCCAAAATTTGCGGCTGAATTTTTACTGCTTGCTAAACAACGAACTCGTCGCCGTCGTAAAGCGGCGTTTCATTCCGCCGAATGTTCTTTGCGAAAAATCGGTCGCGCGGCGGAAAATTCCGAACTCGCTCAAATCGTCAAACAGCGAATAAAAAACCGGCACGGCGAGCAGAGTTAAAAGTAGACAAAGCGATTGACCGCCGACTACAAGAACGCCAATCGAGCGGTTTGTTCCCGCGCCCGCGCCGCTCGAGACGACGAGCGGAAGCATACCGGCAACAAGCGCGATGGTCGTCATTAAAATCGGTCGCAGACGGTCGCGGTTCGCCTGTATAATCGCATCGCCGCGACTCATTCCTTTTGCCCGCAAACCGTTCGTGTGGTCAATCTGCAAAATCGCGTTTTTCTTGACCACGCCGAACAAAAGCAACAATCCCAAACCCGAAAAAATGTTCACGGTTTGTCCGGCAATCAATAAACTCAAGATGCCGAACGGAATCGAAAGCGGCAGAGTCAAAAGAATCGTCACCGGATGAATAAACGATTCGAACTGCGCCGCCAAAACGATATACATAAAAATAAACGACAGGGAAATCGCCAGCAAAAAGTAATACATCGTTTTGCCGAGTTCCTTCGATTGCCCGACGTAACCGGTCGAATATCCCGGCGGCAAATCCAATTGTTTGATATAACTGTCAATCGCCGAAGTAATGTTTGTCGCCGAACCGCCCGGTTTGGTGTTTGCCAAAAGCGTAACCTGACGTTGACGATTTAATCTATCAATCCCGCTCGGACCTGTTCCTTGTGAAACTTTCACCACGCGGTCGAGTGAGACGAAACCGACTTTTGACGACGGAACGATAAGGCGTTTCAAGCCTTCGACATCGGTTCGATATTTATTTTCGGCGCGGACGCGAACTTCGTATTGGTCTGTTCCTTCGTTAAAAGTTGTCGCTTCCGTTCCGGCAACCAAAGTATTTAAAGCCTGCGAAACGTCGCCGATGCGAACGCCCAAATCAGCCGCTGTTGCGCGGTCAACCGTCAAGCGAACTTCCGGTTTTCCGGCAATCAAAGTCGAGTCAACGTCAACCGCGTCGGGAATCTGTTTCATCTTTTCGAGCAGCGTGTCGGAAATTTCCTGAAGTTTTTTCAAGTCCGGTCCCGAAACCAAAAACTGCACGTTCGCGTTGCGAAAACCGCCGCCCGAAAACGCCTGCACCGGCTGAACGCCCGTTCGCAGTTCCGGCGGATAATTTTTCAAAATATCACGCGCCGCAACCATCAATTGCTCCTGCGCTTTTGCGCGGTCGCCGATGTCTGTCAGGCGAACGTAGACCGTTCCGTTGTTGACGATTTGCTGTTGTCCGCCGCCGATAGTTGTCAGCGTGTCGGTTACGCCGTCCAATTTGCGAACGTCCGTGGCGATGCGTTCAAAAAGCTGCGAAGTCGAAGCTAAACTGTAACCTTCGGGAGCGCGAATCGAAATCTCGAATTGCGATTGGTCGTCAACCGGCAAAAAGTTTTTGCCGACACCGGAAAATATTTTGTTGTTAAAATCCAGTTTTGCGAAAAGACCGGGTTTGGAAAAATCAATTCCTGGAATGCCGATAAACAGCGGCATTATACTCAAGAAAACTATTACGCATAAGCCAACGATCAGCCAGCGATGCGCCATCGAAAATCTCAAAAGCCAAGCGTATGTGCTGTCAATATATTTATAAAAACCGGAATTTTTACTGTCTTTATGAATCGGCTTATCCGCGACGATTGGTTTATCGCGCTGTGAACCTTCAATCATTCCGTCGCCTTTGATTTCCTGAACGGCGGCGTTTCGCTGAATATCACTCGCCGCGTAAGCCTCGTTTTTCTCACGCGCGATGTCGTCGTATTCGTTTGTCGGGTCATTTTTAACCGCCGGTTTTTTAATCAAACGCGCCGCGAGCATCGGCGTTAAAGTGAACGAAACAATTAGCGAAATAGCGACCGCGAACGAAGCCGTCAAACCGAACGACGACATAAAACGCCCGACGATGCCCTGCATAAATCCGATGGGAACGAACACCGCCATCAGCGAAAGCGATGTCGCCAGAACTGCCAGACCAATTTCGCGCGTGCCTTCAATCGCCGCTTGAAAAGGATTCATTCCTTTTTCTTCGACAAAGCGATAAATATTTTCCAGCACGACAATCGCGTCGTCAATCACGATGCCGACCATCAAAGTCAGCGACAACATCGTGATTGAATTCAGCGTGTAATTCATCGCATACATCAGCGCGAAGGTTGAAATAATCGAAGTCGGAATCGCCAGAGCCGCAATGAATGTCGAGCGCAGATTCCACAAAAACAGAAACACGACGACCGCCGCGAGAAATCCGCCAACTATCAAATGTTCTTCGATTGAGTGTAGCGAATTTTCGATAAAAATCGAGTTGTCGCCGATGACCTGCATTCGATAATTCGCCGGCAGAGTCGGTTCGAGTTCCTTCAATCTGGCTTTGAGTTCGCGGGCGACGGCGACCGTATTTTGTCCCGATTGTTTCGACACGACGAGCGTTACGGCGGGCTGACCGTTGAGCCGCGCTTCGGTGCGGAGTTCTTCCGCGCCGTCTTCGACGTAGCCTAAATCTTTAATTTTAACCGGATAAGTTCCGCGCGTGGCGACCACGATGTCGGCGAATTCTTCCGGCTTGCGAATCTTCCCGACTGTGCGGACGCTCGTTTCGGTTCGTCCTTCGTCTAATCTGCCGCTCGGAAATTCGACGTTTTGAATTTTCAGCGCGTTCGAGATGTCAGCCGCCGTGATGCTATAAGAACGCATTTTGTCCGGGTCAACCCAGACGTTGATTTGCCGCTCGCGCCCGCCGATGATTTGCACTTGTCCGACACCGTTGATTGATTCGATGCGCTCTTTGATTTGGTGTTTCGCAACTTCCGTTACGTCGCGCAAACTTTTCGGCGCGGAAACGACGATTCGCAAAACCGGCGCGGCATCGGTATCGAGTTTCTGCACGGTCGGCTGTTTCGCCGTGTCGGGCAAATTGGGAATCACGGTTTGCACGCGGTTCTCGACTTCCTGCGCCGCGACGTTGACATCTTTTTCCAAAACGAATTGGACGAATATCTGCGCCGCGCCTTCGGTCGAAGTCGAACGCAGTTCGTCAATGCCGCTAATCGTGTTGACGGCTTCTTCGATTTTATCCGTAACTTCGGTTTCGATTTCCTCCGGCGACGCGCCCGGATTGAGAACCGTTATCGTGATAGTCGGAAAATCAATCTTCGGAAAAAGGTCAACGCCCAAAGACAAAAACGAAAACGCGCCAACCGTTACGAGCGATAAAATAATCATCGTCGCAAACACCGGACGCTTAACACAAATTTCAGCTAACCATTGCATATAAAACCTTCGATTTGGTCTAAGACCGAAAAATTACTGCCTCACATTTACGCCGTCATAAAGCTGTCCGACATTTGAAACGGCGACCGATTCGTTTTCCTGAACGCCTTGTTGAATCTCGATTAAATCGTTTTCCAAAATTCCTGTTTTAACGATTCGTTCTTCAGCGCGTCCGTTTTTAACGATGAAAACTTTGTTCGTGTCGCCTTCGGCTTTGACCGCCGCGACCGGAATCATCACCGACGGTTTCGGCTTTGACTGCGTGATTCTGACCGTCGCAAATTGTCCGGGTTTGAGAAGTCCGTTCGGATTGTCAACTTCCGCTTCGACCGTCAAAGTTCTCGAAGTCGCGTTCAGACTCGGCGAAATTCTAACAATCGTTCCGGCAAAATTGCGGTCGGGATACGCGCTGACCTGCGCCGAAACGCTCTGTCCGGTTTTGACTTCTCCGACCGATTGTTCCGGCACGTCAATTCGCAGACGCAAAACCGATGTGCGAACAATCGTCGCTACTTTTGTATTCGTTGCCGCGAATTCGCCGACATCGGCAGTGCGCTCCGAAACGTAACCGCTAATCGGCGCAAAGACATTCGTATCGCCGAGAGTTTTCCGCGCCGACGCTTCCTGCGTTTTCACCGCGTCAGCCGCCGCCTGCGCCGAACGAACCGCCGCCTGCGCCGTATTGACCTGCGCTTCGGCAGTTTTGATTGCCGCGTATCTTTGATTTGCCGTATTAATCGCGGTTTGATACTGCGCCTGAGTTTGGTCGCGCGTCGCTTTTTTCTGGTCAAAAATCGAGCGCGAAACGTCGCCCGATTCAATTAGCTTTTCGTTGCGAACGTATTCCTTTTCCGCAAAATCGAATGCCGCTTTCGCTGTTACAACTTCCGCTACCTGATTAACATCAAAAGTTTTTCCGGCGGGAAGTCCGAGTTGCGCCCTAACCTGCTGCACGTTCGTTTCCGCCTGCTGAACATTCGACTGCGCTTGAATGACATTCGACTGCGCCTGCAAAGTCTGCGCCTGCGTTTGCTCTAATTTAATCTGCGCGTCGCGGTTATCAATTTTAACCAGCACGTCGCCTTTATTGACATAGCTTCCGATGTCGAAATTGACCGCCGTAATTTTCCCGCCGATAGTCGGCGCAACGTCGGTCGTCGCGTCGCTCGCCAAAGTTCCCGTCGCTTCAAAATACGTCGGCAAATCTTTGACAACCGCCTGCGCTGTCGTCGTATCAACAATTGTCGGCAAAGCATTCGCGTTGTTCGCGTTGTTGGCATTCGCCGCTTTTGAACCGTTGCAAGCCGCGAAAATCAGGCTCGATGACAGAATTAAAACTGCGTAAATTGTAAATTTATTAACTTTCATTTTCTCCGCGATAATTGCGCTCTCGCTCGAATTATTTTTTAATTCCGCCAAGTAAAATCTCCGCAAAATTTTTCGCCGCTTCCTCATTGGAAATTTTCAGTAATTTTTGTTCCTTGTCCCACAAAATGTTATTTAACGAGTGGTGAACAAACATCCCGATAAACGCGCGAACAATAATCCGCGGTTCAAATTCACGAAACGCGCCGTCTGCCTGTCGCTGACGAATATACGCGCCTAAAAAATCATAGACTTCAACGATAAAACTTTCAAAAAACATTCGCGCCAAGTCGTGTTCTTCAAGCGCGGAATGCAGCATCAAGCGCAAAAAACCGCAGTCTTCCGTGTGATTGTTCAGCGCGTTTAAAGCCATCGTGTAAAAAACTCCGAAGTCGTCTTTCGCCTTTGTTTTTTCTTCTAAAACTTCAAACCGATTTTGAAATTCGAGGCTGCACGCTTTATGGTCGAGAATCGCCGAATAAAGCTCTTCCTTATTGGCAAAATGACGAAAAACCATTGCCTCGGAAACGCCCGCCGCATTAGCGATTTCTTTCGTCGTCGTGCCGCTGAAACCGCGCTGTGAAAACAATTCGATTGCCACGCGCAAAATCTGGTTGCGCCGCTCGCCGCCCGACATTCGGCTAGTTGATTCAACTGTTGCTATCTCTTTAATCAATCAATTCTCCATCATAAGTAAGTGCTTACTTACTTTCTCATTTCTGAAATTCTTTGTCAAGATATTGTGAAAGATTTAACAAGAACTTTGCAAAAAATATTTTCGTATCAACTTTTCATCGGACGCGAACATCAAAGCCGCAACCGAAAAGTTGGAAATCAGGCTCGGTTAATTTAATTTTAAAAGGAGATTTAGGACGATGGAAACAAATCAAGAACAAGGATTGGTCAAGCCGGAAATTTATAACGGCGATGACAAAGGAGCGAACGATTATTTAGGCGACATCAAAGGACAAGCGCAGGAATACGGACAAAAATTTCAAGACGCGGCGATGAAAGCCAAAGATTACGCGAGCGAAAAATTTGCGCCAATCGGCGATAAATTTAAAGAATTACAAAATAAAGACCCGAAAGAATTGGTTGAAGACGCGAAGGAATACGCTCGTCAAAAACCGGGACAAGCGTTGCTCATTTCGGCGGCGGCTGGTTTGGTTTTGGGTTTGCTGCTCAAGCGCAGATAAGATTTTTACAAATCAAAATATAAAAAGGCGACTCGAAAAATCGAATCGCCTTTTTATTTATTATTTAAACTTGCGCGTGAATCAAACGGCGCGTTCGGTCGCCGAAAAGCACGTCCATTTTTTGCGGCTCGATAATCGCTACGACTTCACCTTGCCCGAAGGTCGCGTGCAAAATCGCCTGTCCTTTGCGGTATTTGCGCTTTCGGTCATATTCGCTTCCGGGTTTGACGCTCATTCCGACCGATGTTTTAACGCCGCTTTTGTAGGTGCTGACGGTCTCGCAAACGTCGCAGACCAATTTTGTAATTTGTCCGAGTTTCGTAACCGTCATAACCGTGTGAATGCTTTCGGTGTCACACGCCGCGCACATTATTTCAACTTTTTCGTCAACAGTATATTTTTTCTTTGCCATAAAAATTATCTTTCCTTTTTTATTGAAATTATCTCGAACGAGAATAACGGCTGCGTCCTCTAGCAAAAGCGCGAAACGGTTTTTTCGGCTTTTCCAAGGTCGGCAAAACGCCGCCGAAATCCGGCAGTAAAACGCGCTCTACTTTTTGTCCGGTCAATTTTTCAATTGAGCGCATCGTCAATTCTTCGCCCGGCGTAACGAGCGTAATGGCGCGACCTTTCTGCCCGGCTCTGCCCGTGCGCCCGATACGGTGAACGTAATCTTCCGCCACTTCCGGCACGTCGTAATTGATGACGTGCGAAACCGAATCAATATCAATGCCGCGGGCGGCAACGTCCGTCGCCACGAGAACGCGCGTGTTGCCGTTTTTGAAACCGCGCAAAGCGGCTTCGCGCTGCGCCTGCGAACGGTCGCCGTGAATGCGGTTTGATTTATGCGAGCGGGCTTCGAGAATGTGCGCGAGACGGTCTGCACCGCGTTTCGTGCGGGTGAAAACCAGGACGCGCTCGAATTTTTCGCGCTCCAGCAAATCAAGCAAAAGCACGGTTTTCGATTGCGCTGAAACCGGATAAACCGTCTGCTCAATCAATTCGACGGTTTGCCCGTTTCGGCTGACTTCGATATATTCGGGACGGCTGTTCATCATCGCTTTAGCGATTTTTCCGACTTCGGAAGTTATCGTCGCCGAGAAGAAAAGCGTTTGCCGTTTTTTCGGAATCGCTTCGAGAATGCGCCGAATCGCGGGCAAAAATCCCATATCGAGCATTCGGTCGGCTTCATCTAAAACGAGCGTTTGCAGATGCGAAAAGTTAATCGCGCCCTTTTGCATAAAATCAATCAAGCGTCCGGGCGTGGCGACGATAATGTCCGCGCCGCGCAAACCTGAAATCTGCTTTTTGTAATTCGTGCCGCCGATAATGGCGACACAGCGAAGTTTCGTCGGCGCGAATTCGCGGCACGCGGCTTCAATTTGCGTGGCGAGTTCGCGCGTCGGCGCAAGGACTAAAACCGCCGCGCCTTTCGATTTATTTTCTGATAATTGTTGAATCAGCGGCAGCAAAAACGCCGCCGTTTTGCCCGTGCCGGTTTCGGCGCAGGCGATAATGTCCGCGCCTTGTAAAATGGCGGGAATCGCTTGTTGTTGAATCGGTGTCGGTTCTGTAAAACCGAGCGACCTGCACTTTTCCGTCAATGCGGACTGCAAGCCTAAATCTTTAAAGTTCATTAAATCCTTATCTGTTTGCTCAACCGAAAAACGGGAGCGGTAAATCTTTTATCAAACGCCGGTTGCGAGGCGCACTTATGGCGTTTGAAATTAAGAGTGTTGAAAACCGATTTATTAAGATTGTTTAAGATTAACCGGCGAAAAACTGTGTGTTTAATCCTACGTCAATCTTAATAAATCAGCAGTTTATTGCCGTTAATTATTTATCGGCAACGCGAATCATTTAGAAAACAGTATCTGAAAATGACAAGCGGCTTCGACACTTAACAAATAACTTGTCGAAGCCGCTTGGTTAAAAAACGGTAAATAATTACCAGCGTGAACCGTAGTTTCCGCCGCCGCCGCCACCGCCGCCGCCGCGATTACCGCCGCCGCCGCCGCCGTAGCCGCCGCGACCGCCGCCGCCGCCGCGATTACCACCACCGCCGCCGCTGCGTTCTTCGCGCGGACGAGCTTCGTTGACCGTCAAACTGCGACCGTCAACTTCTTTGCCGTTTAATTGTTCGATGGCAGCTTTGCCTTCTTCCGCGCGCGACATTTCGACAAAGCCGAAACCGCGCGAACGACCCGTATCGCGGTCTTCGACGATGTTCACCGTCTCGACCGTTCCGGCTTGTCCGAAAAGTTCTTGTAAATCTTCGTTAGAAGTGTTGAATGATAAATTACCGACGTAAAGTTTTGTAGACATAAATATTCCTTTCTCCCTAATCTTTTCAAAGGAGCGTCAAAAGAAGTTCTTGGGCAAAGTGTGCTTCAGCGGAAACGGTTGCTTGCGAAGGCTTGCGGACAAAATAGCTTCTGTTAGTTTATAAACGAACCTAATCTCGATTTATCCAAAACGCTACCGTTGATACAGAGAGAAGGAATTAACTTTTACAGCATATAATATTTAGGCGAAATAAGCAATGCCAAAAAGCCGAATAAATTAAAGCGGGTTATTTTATCGCCGACGTTATATTAAAAACCTTTCTTTTTCAGCCAATCGCTCGCCGCGTCTTTCGGCGTTTTCTGCTCGCCGTCAACCGCGTAATTTAAACCGCGCATTTCTTCGGTCGAGATTGCGCCGCTTAATTTACGAAAAGTTTTGTCGAGCAAATTCGCTTTATCTTGCCGCGCGATAAACACGGCTTGATACGGCGGAAAATAATGCCGGTCGTCTTCGAGTTGAACGAGGTCGAGCGCGGAAATCAAACCGTCGGTCGAGTTTCCGGCAATCAAATCAACGCCGCCCGAATGCAGAGCGCGATACGTCAAAGACAAATCCATCTCGCGCGGCTGTTTCGAGAAATTAAAATTATACGCTTTGACAAAACCGGCGTAACCGTCCGCCCGCGACATAAAATCCTGACCGAATCCGGCTTGCCAATTTTTCGCGTCAGGCACAGCGTCGGAAATCGTTTTTAAATTTAATTTTCGCGCGTCCGCGCCGCGCACCAAAATCGCAAAATCGTTTGAAAAACCGAGCGGCGGACTTAGAATTAAATTAAATTTTTCGGCGTATTCTTTTTTCGTCTGCTCGTAGACTTCCTGCGGATCGGTAATCGGCTGATGTTTGAGAATCGCCGTGTAAGCCGTTCCGGTGTATTCGGGATAAACGTCCATCTGATTCGAGAGAAGCGAGTCGTGCGCCAAATTTCCGGCGAGTTCAAATTGCCTTTCGACGACGATTCCTTTTTTCTCTAACATCTGCGCCAGAATCTCCGCCAAGATTACCGATTCGGTAAAATCCTTCGAGCCGACGCGAATTACGCTTTGATTTATTTCGGCATTGTTTGATTTATTTGAACCTTTCGATTGAAAACTCGAAATAAAGCTCAAACCGATAAGCGCGACAATTAATCCGACCGCGCCGACGGCAATAAGTTTTCGACGTTTAATTGAAGCGACATTTTCGGCGCGAACGGGCGCGTAAAGTTTTTCGATTTGACCGAGCGCGAAATCCGCCGCGAGCGCGAGAATCGCCGCCGAAACCGCGCCCGCCAAAAGCAGATTATTATCGTTCTGCCGCAGACCGCGAAAAATATAAGTTCCGAGACCGCCCGCGCCGACCGCCGCCGCAATCGTCGCCACGCCGACCGAAATGACGACCGCCACGCGAATTCCGGTTAAGATAACAGGCATCGCCAGCGGCAGCTCGACCATTTTTAAAATCTGCCAATCGGTCATTCCCATCGCCGTCGCCGCTTCTCTGACTTTCGCGTCAACGCCGGAGATTCCCGTTACCGTATTGCGAATCACGGGCAGCAGAGCGTAAAGCGCGAGCGCGATAATCGCCGTCCGCGCCCCGATGCCGCCGACGAACGGAATCGGAATCAGCAAACCGAACAGAGCGAGCGACGGAACGGTCTGCATGATATTCGCAATTCCGAGAACCGGCGTTTGCAGAGATTTCCGGCGCGTCAGCAAAACGCCGAGCGGCACGCCAATTAAAACTGCAAAAGCGGTCGAAACGAAAACCAGAAAAAGATGTTCCCGCACGAGCGCGAGCAGTTCCGCCCAATTATTTTGTAGAAACTCGAAAAAGTTCATTTATCGCAAAGAAAATTTTAACCACAGATTAACGCAGAGAAGCGCGGATTGAAAGCGAAAAGGACGAATCTCGAAACTCTCGAACAAATCGTTTCCCCGTTTTTAATTTTTCCGAACTCAAGTTAAAATTAAAATTCGATTCATACAAACACACTCGGAGAACAAATGAAATTTTACAACGACGTTATCGGTCTTATCGGCAACACGCCGCTCGTGAAGATAAATAATCTCGCCCGGCAGTATGACATCAAGGCGCAGATGTTCGCCAAAATGGAAAACCTCAATCCGGGTTTTTCCGTCAAAGACCGCATCGGAATTTCGATGATTAAAGCGGCGGAAAAAGATGGAATTTTGAAAAAAGGCGGCACGATTATCGAAGCGACTTCGGGCAACACTGGAATCGGACTCGCGCTCGCGGCGGCAGTCAAAGGTTACAAATGTATTTTCGTTTTGACGGAAAAAGCGTCGGTTGAAAAAATTCGTTATCTGAAATCTCTGGGCGCGGACGTAGTGATTTGTCCGGCGGCGGCAAAGCCCGGAACGCCCGACCATTACGTCGAAACCGCAAAACGCATCCACTCCGAAATGCCGAATTCTTTTTACCCGGATCAATACAATCATCCGGCGAATCCGTTGGCGCATTACCGCACGACCGGACCGGAAATCTGGAATGACACCGACGGGCGCATTACGCATTTCGTCGCCAGCATCGGCACAGGCGGAACGATTTCCGGCACGGGCAGATATTTAAAAGAGAAAAATCCCGAAATAAAAATCATCGGCGCAGACCCTTACGGTTCGATTTTCAAAACTTATAAAGAATCGGGGCGCGTGCCGGAAGCCACGCCGTATCTGGTCGAAGGCATCGGGCAAAGTTTGCCGGTCGGCAACGCCGATATGAAAACGATTGACGAAATAATCAACATCACCGACCGCGAATCGTTCGATATGGCGCGACAATTATCGCGCAAGGAAGGAATTTTTTGCGGCGGTTCAACCGGAACGATTTTCGCCGCCGCTTTGAAAATCGCCAAAAAATTAGACGAAGACAATTTGGTGGTTTTTATCGTCTGCGATACGGGCGAGCATTATCTGACAAAGTTTCATTCGGACGAATGGATGAAGGAAAAACTTTTATTAGAGCCGCAAAAAATCACCGCCGGTTTAATAAACGAAACGAAAAACTCCGGTGCGCCGCACGCGCTCGTTTTCGTCGCGCCGGATGAAATCGTCGGCAACGCTTTGACGATGATGAACGAAATCGGCGTAACGCAGATTCCGGTTCTGGAAAATAACCAATCAATCGGCTCGCTTCGTGAAAGCCGCGTGTTGACCAAGTTGCTCGAAAACCGCGACCTTCTCGAAGCAAAGGTCGGCGATGTGATGGACGAAAGTTTTCCGATTGTCGAAGTTGACGCAACTTATAACGACATAAAAACGAAATTGCAAAAATCGCCCGCCGTTTTGATTGAGGACTTTAAACGCATTACGGGTATAATCACTCGGATGGATATGCTGGATTTGCAGAAATGAGTTTCATGTTTCAGGTTTCAAGTTTCAGGTTAAAATACAAAAAACTCGAAACCGGAGGAAGAGCGATGAACGATGAAAATGATGAAAAAGATGATTGGGGAATGACGATGCCGCATCAGCGTCTCGATAAAGAAAAAGACGCTGATGATTTTTCCGAAAATTTTGCGCCGGATAATCCGTATCGCCCGCAATCGGCGGACGAACAGGGAATGACCACGCCGAATTTCAATTTGCCGAACAATCAGCCGCCTGCTTCGGATTTCGATAAAACCGCGCCGAACGTGCAAATTCCAGAAGACATTTTCAGCGAAGAACAATCGCCGTCCGCAAACCAACCGCCAACTGACGATTGGGGAATGACGACTCCGAATGTGAATGTTTCGCCGACGGAAAAACAGACGGATTGGGAAATAAACGCGCCGCCCGCGAATGTCCAAAAGCAGGAAAATTGGGAAATGAACGCGCCGCCCGCCGCGAATCAGCCTCCGCCGGAAAAACGCGACGGATGGAAAATGCCCGAACCCGTTTTCAGAATTTCCGAAGGCGAAAATTTGGACGACGTGGCAAAGCGAACCGTCGCTTTTAACTTCGCCGATATTGAAAAACTCGATAAACCGGCGACGGATTATAAATTGCCCGAAAATCCGCCGCACCAAGAGTTCAGCCAAAACGCGCCGAACAGCAATTTGCCGCCGGAGATTAACGCGCCGATTCAAGCCAGCCCGATCATCGAAGAAAATAAACCTCCCGCCAAAGTAAAAAAATCGAAAACGCCTTATGTTGTCGGCGGATTATTTGCGATGTTTCTGCTGGCTGGCGTTTTTCTCGCCGGAATTTATTTTTTGTTTTTCAACAAACCGACGCTGTTGACGGCGAAAAAAATCGAGCCGGTCAGCGAAGAAAAAAAGGAAACATCTGCGTCAACTATGCCCGCGCCCGCGCTCGCGCCTGAAGTGATTTTGCCGAAAGAAATCGAATACAAGGGAGCGATGGTTTTAGTTCCGGCAGGCGAATTTACGATGGGCAGCGACACGGACGCGGACGACGCGAAACCCGCGCACCAAGTTGATCTATCGGCGTTTTACATAGATAAAACCGAAGTAACCAACGCCGAATATAAAAAGTTTTGCGACGCGACCGGAAAATCTTATCCGCTGAATCCGCATCTGGAAAAAGATTATTTTACGAGCCGTCCGAACGCTCCCGTCGTCGGCGTGTCGTTTGCCGACGCAAAGGCTTACGCGGATTGGGCTAGAAAACGTCTGCCGACCGAAGAAGAATGGGAAAAAGCCGCGTCGTGGGACGCGGCGACGCAGAGGAAACGTGAATTTCCTTGGGGAAACGATTTTCAGAAAGGAAACGTCGCTTTCGGCATTCCGAAAATTTCCGATGTCGGGAAATATCCCGCGGGCGCGAGTCCGGTCGGCGCGTTGGATATGGCGGGCAATGTTCTCGAATGGGTTGATTCGTTTTTTCAGCCGTATCCGAACAGTCCGGGTTCAAATGCGGAATTTGGCGAGAAAAACCGCGTCGTGCGCGGCGGACATTTCGCTTCCAAATCGAGCGACAGCTTAAAAACGACAAAACGAATTTACATTCCGCCGGATGTCGCTTCGGGCGAGAACGACGAAAAACTCGTTGCCGCGATTATCGGTTTCCGATGCGCGGTTTCGGCGGACGACAGCCGCGCCGCCGATGCTCTCCGGGCGCAAGGCAAATAATACGCTTCGGGCGCGTCAGACAAAATGAATTTAAGGACGATAAGGAAAATTCAGGCTCTATGAATCAAAAACCGTTTATCACGAAAACATCTTTAATCGCGTTCGCCGTTTTGCTATTTGTTTTTACGATGGTGAAAGATGCGTCGGCGCAGATGGACGAAGTAGTTATCGTCAAGGAAAAAGCCAGAAATGAAATCAGACCGAAAGCTAAACCCGCGCCGCGAAAAATTGATATTGTCAAACGAGTTTCAATCGTGCGCGTCGAAAAGAAAAGCCGCAAAAACTATAAAAAATCAAGCGGCGCGACAAAACAAAACGGCGCGAAAAAAATCGTGCGAAAATTTCAAGCTCCGCTGCTCGCCATTCAATTAAAACTGCTTTTGGTCAATCGGGACGGCAGCGAGTCGGAAGTCAATCCGATTGCGACCTTTACGCCGCTCGACCGTTTGCGGCTTTCGGTCAAAGCCAATCAGCGCGGATTTTTGTATATTATTCGCCAGAAATCGCCCGAAGAAGACGGCGAAATTATTTTCCCGACGACGCTCGTCAACGGCGGAAGCAATCTCGTTTCGGCGAATTACGAATATGTGATTCCGAACAATTGTCCGAAGGACATTATCAAAGAGCCGCGCGAATGCTCTCTGACGCTTGTTCCGTATGAAGACGCGCCGCGCGAATATTTCACTTTGATTTTCACGCGCGACCAATTAGTCGGTTTGCCCGACGACGTGAAAAATACGCGCGTCAGTTTGGCGAATTTGATGTCGGCTGGACGAGTCCAATCGAAAATGCTGGTTGATTTAATCGAAGACTCAAAACAGGATTTGGTTTCGCAGGCGGGCGACACACCGTTCGGAGTGCGAATCGTCAATCAAAATCTGAACGATAATGAAGAAATTATCGAAACTTTTATCGTCAATAAATTGAAAAAATAAATTACGAGAATGGCAAACGCGAGATTAAAATTCGGAGACCGCGAAGTTACTTTGGGCGAAGGCGTAACGACGCTCGGACGCACGACGGATAATGCGGTCGCGTTTCCGAACGATTCGAATGTCTCGCGTTATCACGCCGAAATCGAATGGCGCGACGGCGATTTTTATTTAATTGATTTGGGCAGCAGCAACGGCACGACGCTCAACGGCAAGCGCATTTCGAGCGACACGAAATTAAACGACGGCGACGAAATCGTTTTGGGCGGCACGAGCCGCGCGGAGTTTGCCGCGGGCGAAAAGAAAGAACAATCAGATGATTCAGCCGCCGCAACTAGAGACGCGGAAACACCAGCCGAAGAAGCCGAAAAAGAACCGGAAGCCGAAGTCGTCAAAGATGAAAAAACGGTTGCGAAATCGAAAATGCCTCTGATGCTCGGCATCGCGGGCGCGACCGTCGGTTTGGCGGTCGTCTGCGTCGTCGGCGCGGCGATTTATGCTTATTCGGGTTCGTCGAGATGCGAAGCCAAAGCCGTTATCACCAAACCCGAAAACGGCGAGACGATTTCCGAACAAACCGAAATCGAAGTCGAAGCGCAAAACGCCGACTGCGCGACCCGCGCGATTTTTTTAATCAACGGCAAGGAATTTGCCGACGCGACTGAACAACCGTTCACCGCAAAGCTCGACCCGAAACAATTTCCCGAATTGGCGAACGGCAATTTGCAGGCTTTGCAGATAGTTTTAGAAGACGCGCAGGGAAATAAAATCGTTCAGCCGAGCGAAGTCGCCCTTCAATTTGAAACCGCCGAAATCGCTACGCCGACACCGACTCCAATCGAAGTTGCCGAAAATCCGACTCCGAAACCTGCCAAAAACGGAACGAAAGTTTCCGGCGGCGACACGCAACAAATGGCGGCAAATTTAGTCAAGGAATTTTCCGGCACGCACAATTACAAATTCGATCCGCAATTTATACAGGAAGTTCAAAAGAAAACCGCCGAATACGCTTCGGCTGACGGTTTCTCGGCGCGGGCGGCGGCGTATAAAGATGTCATCAGCGTCGCGTTCGTCCAAGAGCGAAATTTAGACGCGCCGCTCGCCTTTATTCTGGCGATGAGCCGCAGTCAATTCAAACCGCAAAAGCAGGGAACTGACGAAGGCTTGTGGCAAATGAATCCGACTTTCGCCGCTGAAATCGGTGCAACCGGATTATGCGGCACGGAAACTTTGTCCGACCCGTCGCAAAATTGCGCGGCAAAAGCCGCTTCGCTTTATTTAAAATCGCTCGTTCTGGAAGTGTTTGAAGGCGACGTGATTTACAGCGTCGCGGCGTTCGGCAAATCGCCGCAGGAAGCGAATATCTGGAAGGCGACTCTGCCCGCCGACCGCGCCGATTTTTGGAACGTCATCAAAGACCCGAAACAACGCGAGCAAGTCGTAAAGTTTTTCGCCGCCGGAATCGTCGCGGAAAATCCGCAGAAATTCGGACTGAAAAAAGACCGCCCGATTTCGGAGCTTTATAAAACTTTGGTAGGAAATTAAACACGAAAATTTTATACGCAAAAGATATTTAAAACAGGATAGGCAGGATATGGGATTCTTAAAGCGAGAAAACTTTATCCTGCCTATCCTGTCCATCCTGTTTTAATTTTCCTATGATAAAGAGGATTGAAGAATGCTCGAAATTTCTCTGACATATTCAACCGCCGAAGGCTCGCGCGAAATGGCGATTGAACGCGAGCGCACGACGTTCGGGCGCGGCGACGCTGATTGTCATCTCGACGACGAAGGGCTTTCGCGCGTTCACGCGAGCGTTTATCGGGACGGCGATAATGTTTGGATTGTTGACGAAAATTCGACGAACGGCACACTCGTCAACGGCGAACCGGTAACGGGAAGCGGAACGGTTTTGAAAAACGGCGATCAAATTAAAATCGGAAATCAGACGAAAATGACGGTTGTAATTTCCGACGGAAAAACAGCCGCACCGCCGTCGGCAGTTTCAAACCAGCCGATTCAATCAAACGCCGCTTCCGCTTCTTCCGAGCCGCATTCTTCGATGCTGATTCCGATTCTCGTAACGATGTTCGCGCTCTTTGTCATTGGTGTTGCGGCAGTTTTCATCGGTGTAAAAATTGTCGGCGGCAGCAGCAGCGACATCGCTTATAAACCGGACAACGACGGATATGAAACGCCCGAAGATACGCCCGACGAAAAGGAAAATAAAAATAAAGCGTCGAAAACGCCGAAGCCGGAAAAAACCGCGCCGGGCAATTCGAGCGGCGATAACACGAGCTTGACCAACACGCCCGAAAATTTGAATAACGGCGTGAGTGTCGCGCTTCCGTCGGGCAAAAAATATCAAGATATGTCGGACGACGAAAAAAACCGCTACATCGCCATCAAGTCGGAAAAGATCGCCCGCATTATCGGCAATCAAAGAAGCGAAACCGCGCCGCCGCAAGCCATTCAAGAAATAAAAAAATATCTTAACGGTTACGTTTCGCGTTTGGGAAAAGCGAAAACCGACGACTGCTCGCAAGGCGGCTGGGTGCGGAGCGATTTTACGACCGTGCTGAATCGCGCGACGAAAAACGCCCCGTTTATCGTGCGCTCGTTTAACGGCGAAGGCATCGAGCCGCAAATCGGAATTTACATTGCAATGATCGAATCCGAGCATTGTCCGTGTCTCGAAAGTCCGACGCACGCCAAAGGAATGTTTCAATTTCTCGCCTCTTCCGCGCCCGATTACGGTTTGCCCGCCGACCAGCGTTGCGACCCCGAACCGGCGGCAAAAGCGGCGGCGAAATATATCAAATCTTTGATGGGACGTTTCGGAACTGCGCCCGACAGCGTGCCGCTTTCCATCGCCAGCTACAACAGCGGGCAGGGAAATCTGAGCAAAAATTTAGACAAAGTTTTCGCGGCGGTCGCCAACCAAGACCGCAACTTTTGGACGCTCGTCGCAAATCAAAATAAAATGGAAGGCGGGGCGGCAAAACAGTTCAGCAGCGAAAACGTGAAATACGTTCCGAAGTTTTTTGCGACGGCAATCATCGGCGAAAACCCGCAGGATTTCGGCGTTAGTTTACAGCCGCTTTCGACTTATACAAAATAAGTTTCAGGTTTTGAGTTTCAAGCCGATTAACCTGAAACTCGAAACTTGAAACTCAAAACTTTTATGGCGGAATTATGGCTCAAATACACGGATGAATACGGCGACGCGCGGCGCGTTTCAATCGCGCAGGAAATCTTCACCGTCGGCAGACACCCGGAAAACGATTTGTGCATTTCCGACAATCGTCTTTCGCGCGAGCATATTCGCATCGAACAATACAACGACGCTTTTTACGTTTCCGATTCTAATTCGAGCAACGGCACGACGCTCAACGGCGAGCGGTTGAGCAAAGCAGTCATTTTGCGCGGCGGCGACCGTCTCGTTCTCGGCGGCGCGGTCAATATCAGCCTCGAATCCGCTTTTGAGGAAAAAAATTCATACCAATCGTCGGCGATTGAAAACGAATATTCGGCAAATGAAGAAAGCGCGTATTTGGCGGACGGCGAAACTCCCGACCGGCTTGCGGCAAGTCAGCCGAGTGTTTCCGCCGCGCCTGATTCAAGTTCGATTCCGACGGCAATTTTCTGGCTTGCTCCGGTTTTCGGTTTGATAGTTTTGGTTCTTGTCGGCGGATTGTTTTACGCCTTTAGCGGCAAAAAAGAAGTCGCGCAGACAAACGATATTTACGATTCCACGCCGAAAACGAGAACGCCGAAAAAAGATGATTCGACCGATGAAACGCCCACGCCGAGAAAGCGCGAATCGCCTGAAAATTCAAACGGCGCGGCTTCGTCAACGCCCGATGATTCTTCGCCGCCGAAATCTTCCGGCGACGCAGAACGAATCGAGCAGGACGCGGCTGCCTTTCTGCGGCGCATCGCGCAGAGCGACCCGACGGCTTTTTTGACCGGCAAGCAGATTGAAATCGTCAATTCAAAAATCGGCGCGCTCAAAGGTTCGAGTGCGCTCGCCGACAATCTCAAAGCCGTGAAAAAAAACGCCGCGCAGTTTGAAACGCTGGCGGCGACGAAAAACTTGAAGCCGCAGTTTTTAGCGACCGCCGCGCTCGCCAAAATCGGCAACAATCGCGGCGACCCGCTCGCCGTTGCGAATTCGATGTTGCCCGTTTTAAGCGATTTGAAAATCACGCTCGACAACAAATTGGCGGACGATAATTTGTTGATAATTGCCGCTTACGAACGCGGCGCAGCGGGCAATCCGCGTTCATTGCAAACGACGCTCGAAGCATTGTCCAAACAAACGCAAAACGCCAGCCCGCGCACAATTCGCACGATTTGGTTTTTGCACGACAAAGGGAAAATAACCGACGCGGAATTTAATTTCGCTTTGCAGTTTATCGCCATCGGCGCGATTACGCAGAATCCGAAGGATTTCAATGTGAACGCCGACGCGGTAACTTTTAATTAGAAATGAAAAACGAAGATTTGGTAACCGGAAATGTTACATTGCTGCTCGACGGCGAGCCGATTGACTTGCAGATGACCGTTCCCGCAAAGGCGGTTAAGGCGCAAAGAATGCTGCCGGTTTTCCAGCAGATGACAAACTCGTTTGCTGAAATGGCGGAAACGGCGGTTGAAAACGCGGGCGAAAAAATATCTTGCCAAAAAGGTTGCGGCGCGTGTTGTCGGCAGGCAGTTCCGCTCGCGGAAATCGAAGCGTATCAAATCGCCGAACTGGTTGAAAATTTACCCGAGCCGCGCCGCAGCGAAATAAAATTGCGGTTTGAAAAAGCCTTGCAGCATTTTTACGAAATCGGCTGGTTCGAGCGGTTAGATGGATGTGGCGGCGCGACGAACGAGGAGCGTGAAAAAGTCGTTATGGAATATTTTTACGAACAAATCGCGTGTCCGTTTCTCGAAGATGAAAGCTGCTCTATTCACGAAACGCGCCCGCTCGTGTGCCGTGAATATTTAGTAACTTCTCCGGCGGAAAATTGTCAGAAGCCGTCGGCGGATGTCATACGGAGGATTAAATTTCCGATAAAGGCTTCGGATACCGTGCGAAAAATTACCAACAGCGAAAATTTAAACAAAGCCGTCAATTTCGTGCCGCTCATACTCGCCGTCGAATGGGCGAAAAAACACGCCGACCATTTTCCCGAAAAAACAGGCGAGCAATGGATGGCGGATTTTTTTACAAATCTGACGAAAAGCGAACTCCCTAAAACGAGTGGAGAGTAAAGAGCGGGGAGCAAAAGAAAATTCGCCTCTTACTCGCCACTCTCCAATCGCTACTCTCCACTAATTCTTATGCGCCGTTTTTACGCTCCAATCGAACAATTTCAAGCGGAAAAAGTTTTTCTGAATTCAGAAGAAACAAAACATCTGCGCGACGTTTTGCGTTTGAAGGAAACGGAAAAGATAAAAATTTTCGACGGCGCGGGCAGAGAGTTTTTGTGCGAGATTTCGAGAATTGAAAACAAGAAAACCGTCTTGAACATTCTCGAAGAAATTGCGCCGACCGCGCCCGAATCCGGTTTGAATTTGACGCTGGCGGTCGCGCTTTTGAAAAACGAAAAAATTGATTTGGTCGTCCAGAAAGCTGTCGAATTGGGCGTTGTAAAACTCGTTCTGCTGAACACGAAACGCGCCGATGTAAAATTAAAAGAAGCCGAAAAACGAATCGAACGCTGGCGCAAAATCGCGCTCGAAGCCGCCAAACAGACGGGACGCGCAAGATTGACGCAGATAGAAAAACCGGTTGATTTTTTAGAATTTGTCGAAACCGCCGACGGCACGCGCGTTTTATTTGCCGAACGCGGCGGCGCGAAATTTTCCGAAATCGAAGCGGGCAAAAAAATCGTCGCGGCGGTTGGCGCGGAAGGCGGTTGGGAAGATTCGGAAATCGAAGCGGCGCAGGCGAATAATTTTCAAATCATAACGCTTGGCGGCAGAATTTTGCGGGCGGAAAAGGCGGCAATTGTCGTTGCCGCCGTTTTGCAAAATCAATTCGGCGATTTGATTTAAAGGCGCGAGCGAAAATTCTTATTCGTAAATTTTGAAAAGTCGCGGGCGGCTCGGAGAAGCGTCCGCCGCGAACGGCGCGATTTGCAGATTCAAAAAATACGCGCCGTCTTCGATGTCGCCGGGGACGAAAATCATTTCCGTAATCGTATTGTGAATCAAACTCGCTTCGCCAACTTCAAAACTTTTTTCTTCAACATTCCAAAAAATACGGTGATTTGAAAGTTTCCCTTCGTCAAAAGTCCGGTCAATCGAAGGCGTGTCAACGAGCAGATGTTTGACGTTTTTTTCGACGATAAACTGCATCGCTTCGGTCGAAAAAAACGGCGGCGCGTTTTCCATATAACGCCGCGCGAGCTTGCTTTCGTCGTTCGGCAGTGTGCGAATTATTAAACCTTGCGTGAAATTTTCGTCCGCGTTTTTCAGAGCGGCGGCGAGAGATTTTTTCGTAATCAGATAATCTTTCTTTTCTAATTTCACCGAATAAGTTTCACTCGTTTCAAAAGCATTTTCCGGTTTGACCGAAATCAAATTCGCGGGAACAAACGAATCTCGCAAACAATCGTGAACGGAAATTCGCGCCCGTGTGATGTGTCCGACGCATTCGGTATGCGTGCCGTTGCAGTGCGGAATAAATTTTATTCGCTCGAAATTACAGCTTCCGCCGCGCCGCACATCGCCGATAAAATTTTCGGATTCGCAAGGTTTCGATGTTGCGTTTTCAACATCGAAAGCGTTCGGCTGTGCGTCTTTGAAATCAAGCGGAATCGAAATGTCGAGCGGATTTTCCAAATCAATTTTATAAGTGCGTTTGTTTATCTCGACGGAAAAAATCATTTTGAAAAGCGGCGCACGACGAGCGCAATCGGCAGACCGATGCAGACGATATGAATAAAAACATCGCGCACGGTTGCGGCAAAATCGTGCGGCATCTTGAACGGCGCAGCCGAAAGCGACACGATGACATAATACATCAACACATAAACCAGAACGCCGTAAAGAACGCCGGAGAGAATCGGCTGCGCGGTCAAAAATTTAATTCGGCGGCTCGCCAAATAAAAAATAATCGTCCAGATGAACGCGATTGTGAAATGCAAAAGCACGCCGAGAACCGCCGTTGCCGCGCCGCCCGTAAAACTTTCTTTGCCGAGCAAACCGCTGGCGATGCCTTGCAGCATTCCCGCATAGTTGCCGCTTTTGAAGGCGGTAACGATAAAAGCCGACGTTAAATCGAGTGTGCCGGCAAGCAATCCGCCGAATAAAATCGCCAAATAGTTCGAGCGATTTTCCGTCGCCGGCACGGGCGCGAAATTTGTTTCCATAAAATTATTCTCCGCCGATATTGTTTGATTTTAATTCGTATAGTGCTTTCTCAAAACGGGAGAAATTATCCATCGTCAATTATTCATTATCAATTACTTCGACAAAAATAATGGATAATTAAAATTGATAATTGACAATTTTCCGTCGCTTTCAAAATTTTGAGAAAGTCTCGTTGTAAAAACTTATCGGTAGAGATTCGCCGACTTACAAACAAGTTGTCCTGCCGCCGTCAACAGGCAAATTTATTCCGTTGATGTATGCCGCCGCCGGAGACGCGAGAAACGCAATCGCATTGGCAATCTCCGACGCTTCGGCAAAACGCCGCGTCGGAGTTTCCGACTGCATTTTCGATTCGACCGCTTCGATTGCCGCGCCGCTTTTTTTTGCGTTGTTTTCGATGATGGATTCGAGCCGCGCGGTTTTGGTAAATCCGGGCAGAACATTATTGACCGTAATGCCGAATTCGCCGAGTTCGCCCGCCAAAGTTTTCGCCCAACTCGCCACCGCGCCGCGAATCGTATTTGACACGCCCAGGTTCGGAATCGGCTGTTTGACCGACGTGGAAATGACGTTGATAATTCGCCCGTAGCGTTCGGCTTTCATTTTTTCGACAACGGCTTGCGTGAGAATTTGATTGCAGATTAAATGCGTCTGAAAAGCGTTGATAAATTCCTCTGTTTTTGCGTCAATCGCTTTGCCCGCCGGCGGTCCGCCCGTGTTGTTGACTAAAATATGAATTGGCTGATTTTCTCTTTCGATATATTGGGCGACTCGATTTTTTAATTCGTCGGGTTTGGAAAAATCCGCCACGATGTAATCGTGCTTTTGATTTTGCGCGTTGCTTAATTCGCCTTTGACTTGCTTGAGCGCGTCTTCGTTTCGCGCCAGCAAAACGATTGACGCGCCGAGATTGGCGAGTTCAAGCGCGGCGGCTTTCCCGATGCCCTGCGTGCTGCCGCAAACAAATGCCTTTTTATTTTTTAAGTCAATGTTCATAAATTGATTTTACTTTTTCCAGCGTTTCATTCAAATCAATCTCGCCGACGTTTTCGACCTCGGCGCAAATTTCCATCAGCAATTTATCCTGCGCGTTGCCGCGCTGTTTGGCGACTGCGTAAGGCAAATCTTCGCGGAAAGTAACCATTGAGTATTTGGAAAAATAATCGGGAAACTTGTGTTCGAGCTTCGTTTCCAATTCTCTTTTGCGCTGGAAGATCGGGTCGGCGACCGAATCGCGCATTTCGTAAAAATTTTCTTCCGCAAGGTCGCAAATCGCGTCGGCATTCGGTTTTCTCTGGAAGGCGTATTCGTCGAAAATCTGTTCCCAATTTTCCGCGCCGCACTTTTCGATAATCGAATCGAGTATGCGGCAATCTTCAAACGAACAATTCATTCCTTGCCCGTAAAACGGCACCATCGCGTGCGCCGAATCGCCGAGCAGCAGAGCTTTGCCGCCGACATTCCACGGAAAGCATTTTATCGTGCCGAGATTGCCCGTCGGGTTCGTGAAAAAATCTTCGATTAAAGTCGGCATCAACGGAAGCGCGTCGGGAAAGTTTGTCTGGAAAAACGCGAGCAGAGATTTTTCGTTGTCTGACCGCGCGAAACTATTTTCGCCTTCAAAGGCGAGAAACAAAGTGCAGGTAAAACTGCCGTCAAAATTCGGCAGCGCGATCATCAAAAATTCGTGCCGCGCCCAGATGTGCAGAGCGTTTTTCTCCATCAGAAACGCGCCGTTTTTGTCGGGCGGAATGTGCAATTCCTTGTAACCGTGCGCGAGAAATTTCTGCTCGTAATCAAAACGCGAAACGCCGCCGTTCATCATTGATTGGCGAACCGCCGAACCCGCGCCGTCGGTCGCCATCAAGGTGTCGGCTTTGACTTTTTCTCCACTTTCAAAAATCGCTTCGCCCGAATTGCCATCGAAACCGGCGCATTTACAATTAAAATAAAATTTCACGCCGTCGTATTTTTCCGCTTCATTGATTAGAGCAATATTCAAACTGCCGCGCGAAACCGAATTGATATATTCGCCGCTCCGTCCCGAATACGGCAGAAGTTTCGTCTGCCCGTCAATCGAATGAATCATTCGCCCGAACATCGGCACAGCTTCGGCGAGCATATATTCGTCCATTCCGACGGCTTTTAACGCGGCGATTCCTCTATCGGATAAAGCCAGATTTATCGAACGCCCCGCCGCGATTTCTTCGTTTCGCATATCGCCGCGCGATTCGTAAACGTCAACCGCGATGCCGCGTTTGGCAAGATAAATGGCGAGCAAAGAACCTGCCAAACCCGCGCCGATGATGATTATTTTTTGTTTTAACATAATTACAACTTAAGTAGTTGCTAAATTAGCTTGTAATTGTATCAACTAATAAACATTAAATGTTGACCTAAATTACGACTTTTCATTGTGATTTAAGATACGAATCAAACTCGAATAAATTTTGATCAAATTAAAAATCTATTTTGGAAATATTTTATTTTCAATGTGAAGGTGAAAAATTAGATTTTCTGCATCTATATTAAATACAGGTCGGAGGTAGAGAACAAATCATGACAATAGGAGAATGAAAATGAACATCCAATTAGTGCTAGGCATAAATTCAAAAAAAACAAGTTTGTTTTTTGTAGTGAAAAATCGCAAACGTCCTAAACCAATTTTGGAGAAACACAATGCAAAAAGCCGCGAAAACAGCCAAAGAAGATGAAGATAAACAATTAGTTGAAAAATGCAAAGAGCGTGATGAAAATGCTTTTGAAGAACTTTTAATAAAGTACGAAAGAAGGGTTTATTCAAAATGCTTTGAGATGACGAATTCGCAAGCCGAATCCGAAGAATTAAGACAAGATATAAGTAGTCGGACATAATTATCTTATAGAATAACTGAAGTCCGAAAAATTGATTTTCAAAATACTTCCAACTGCTCCGAGAATCTGTCTGACCGAGTAGTGCAGTTGTGCTTTATCAACATAAT
>JBPCMK010000090.1:0-58358 GCA_051002375.1 Pyrinomonadaceae bacterium
CGCGACGACCTTCGTGCCGTCCGCGTTTTTTCATTTTGCCTTCGTAATGAACCGTGCGAACTCTCGCTACTTTCACGTTAAAAACTTCTTCGATTGCCCGACGAATGTCAATTTTTCCGGCTTTACGATTGACGCGAAAAGTCAAAATTTGTCCGATGTTTTCGTCTTCGCTGCTCGCTTCTTTGAGCAGCACCGATTTTTCGGTAACGACCGGCGACTTCAAAATATCCCAAACACTTAGCTCTGCCATAATTATTCAGCCGCCTCCTTTTCAGTTTTCTTTTTCGCCGGAGATTCTTTCTTCGGTTTAGCTTTTTCGGTCGGCGCGTCTTTTGCTTTTGCTTCTTTTTTAGCTTTCGGTTTTTCTTTCGTTTCGGCTTTCGATTTCGCCGCGCGTTTCACCTTCGGCTTTTCTTCCGTCTGCGTTTCCGAATCAATCTCGCCTTTTTCGCGCTGCGGGTCGAGCAGATGATTTATCTCATCAAGAGCCGATTTGGAAATCAGCAATTTTTCGTGATAGATAATGTCATAGACGTTCAATCCGTAACCGTTCGTAACTTTCGTTTTCTGCACATTGCGCGACGCAAGAATCAAATTTGAATTATCGAGCGAATCAACAATCAATGTTTTAATCTGTTTCTTTTTATCGCCGAAACCGAGTTCTGACATCACTCCGAGAAAATCTTTTGTGCGCGGATTGTCAAAACTGAAATCATCTATGATTATCAAATTCCCTTCGCGCAATCTTTCCGAAAGAGCCGAGCGAAGCGCGCCGCGCCGCATTTTCTTCGGCATTTTATACGACCAATCGCGCGGCTGCGGACCGTGAACGTTGCCGCCGCCTTTCCACAAAGGCGAGCGAATCGAAGCAATGCGAGCGCGTCCCGTTCCTTTCTGCTTCCACAGCTTTCTGCCCGAACCTGAAACATTGCCGCGCGTTTTCGTCGCGCTTGTTCCCTGCCTGCGATTCGCCAGATAATTTCTGACCGCCGCGTGAATCAACGATTCGTTCAGTTCGACACCAAACACGGTATCGGATAATTCGACATCGCCGACTTCTTTATTTTTTAAATTACGAACCTTGACGGTTGCCATAATTCCACTCCATTCTATTTGGCAGTTGATGTTGATTTAACAACTCGCTACTAACGACTGCTTCTTTTCTTAACTACTACTAAACTTCCGTTTGGTCCCGGCACTGCGCCGCGAATCATTATGATATTGTTTTCGGCATCAACCCGCGCCACGCTCAAACCCTGCACGGTTACGCGCTCGTTGCCCATATGTCCTGACGACCGTGTGCCTTTGATAACGCGCGACGGATATGCCGACTGACCAATTGACCCCGGCTCGCGGATATTCATCGAACCGTGCGACATCGGACCGCGGCTGAAATTGTGCCGCTTAATCGTTCCGGCAAAACCGCGTCCTTTCGATGTTCCGATAACGTCAATCTTATCTCCATCAACGAACATATCAGCTTTAATTTGGTCGCCGACGTTTTCTTCGGGTGCGTCCGTCAGACGAATTTCTTTCAAAACGCGAGTTGCCGGAATGCCGCCGCCAGTTTTCTCAAAATGTCCGCGCATCGGCTTGGTGACATTTTTCAATTTAATCGGTTTGTCTTCGACGAGACCGAGTTGGACGGCATTGTAGCCGTCTTTACCGCTCGCCGTTTTTGTTTGCACGACAACGCAAGGTCCCGCTTTGATGACGGTAACCGGCGTAACCGTTCCGTCCTCCGCAAAGATTTGCGTCATTCCCATTTTTCTACCGATAATTCCGCTTATCATATTCTTCTTAGTCCTTAATCCTTAGTCCTTAGTCCTTAGTTTTTGCCAATGCTTAAATGCAAAGGACAAATGACGAAGGACAAATGACAGAGAACTAACTTTTTCCAAACGCCTTAATTTCCACATCAACGCCCGCAGGCAAATCCAATTTCATCAGCGCGTCAACCGTCTCCGCCGTCGGGTCGAGAATATCCATCAAACGCTTGTGTGTTCTAATTTCAAACTGCTCGCGCGACTTTTTATCAACGTGCGGCGAGCGCAAAACCGTCCATTTATTTTTGACAGTCGGAAGCGGAATTGGTCCCGCGACACTCGCGCCTGTTCGTTTTGCGGTTTCAACAATTTCAATTGTTGACTGGTCTAAAACGCGATGGTCATACGCCTTTAACTTAATGCGAATTTTTTCGTTTAGCATAATTTTTGTTTATTCAACAATATCGGAGACAGTCCCCGCGCCGACCGTTCGCCCGCCTTCGCGGATAGCAAAGCGCAAGCCTTTCTCCATCGCAATCGGCGCGATCAACGTGATTTCCATCTGGATGTTATCGCCCGGCATCACCATCTCCACTCCTTCCGGCAAGTTTGCCACGCCCGTCACATCCGTCGTTCTGAAATAAAACTGCGGACGATAGCCCGTGAAAAACGGTGTGTGCCGCCCGCCTTCTTCTTTCGTTAAGACATACGCTTCGGCTTTGAATTTCGTGTGCGGCGTGATACTGCCCGGTTTGGCGATCACCTGCCCGCGCTCGATTTCCTTTCTTTCCACGCCTCTGAGCAACAGTCCGACGTTATCGCCCGCCATTCCCTTGTCGAGTAGTTTCTTGAACATCTCCACGCCCGTTACCACCGTGTTTCTGGTGTCTTTGATGCCGACGATCTCGACCGTTTCGTTGACGTTGACCACGCCGCGTTCGATTCGCCCCGTCGCCACCGTCCCGCGTCCCTGAATAGTGAAGATGTCTTCGACCGGCATCAGAAATGGTTTCTCGATGTCTCTCTGCGGTGTCGGAATATAATCGTCCACCGCCTGCATCAACTCGTCAACCTTAGCTTCCCACTTCTCCTCGCCGTTTAGTGCGCCTAAGGCTGAACCTTGTATCACCGGAATATCATCGCCCGGAAATTCGTAACTCGATAAAAGCTCCCTGATTTCCAATTCGACCAGTTCGAGCAGTTCTTCGTCGTCCACCGCGTCAACCTTGTTCATAAACACGACCATCGAAGGCACTCCGACCTGCCGCGCCAGAAGAATGTGTTCTCTGGTTTGCGGCATCGGTCCGTCGGTTGCCGCAACCACCAGGATTGCGCCGTCCATCTGCGCTGCGCCCGTGATCATATTCTTGACGTAATCGGCGTGTCCCGGACAATCCACGTGCGCGTAATGACGATTCGCCGTTTCATATTCGACGTGCGCGGTCGCAATCGTAATGCCGCGCGCCTTCTCTTCCGGCGCGTTGTCAATCGAATCAAACGCCCTGACCAGAATCTTCGGATTATGCTTTGCCAAAACTTTCGTAATCGCCGCCGTCAAAGTCGTCTTCCCGTGATCAACATGCCCGATTGTCCCGATGTTCACGTGCGGTTTGCTTCTATCAAATTTCTCTTTGCTCATAACTTTGTTTAGCTCCTAAAATCTTTAATAATTTTTAGCTGACTGCTCCTTTTACTTTGGCGATGACTTCCTCGGCGACATTTCTCGGAGCTTGATCATATCTCTCAAAGTGCATCGTCGAAGTGGCGCGTCCCTGCGTCGCTGAACGCAAATCCGTCGTGTAGCCGAACATTTCCGAAAGCGGAACATACGCCGTAACGACTTGGACGTTGCCGATGCGCGGCTCCATTTTTTCGATATGTCCGCGCCGCCGATTCAAATCGCCGTTGACCGCGCCCATATATTCGTCGGGCGTTACGACTTCGATTTTCATAATCGGTTCGAGTAAAACCGGCTTGGCTTTTTTCACCGCGTCTTGGAAAGCAAACGAACCTGCTAAGTGAAACGAAATTTCGTCCGAGTCAACTTCGTGATACGAACCGAACAGAAGTTTGACACGAATATCAACCAATTCGTAGCCAGCGAGATAACCGCGCTGCATTGCATCTCGAACGCCTTCCATCGTCGGTTTAATAAACTGACGCGGAATCGAGCCGCCGGTAATTTTATCTTCAAAAACAAATCCTTCGCCCGGAGCCGGTTCGATTTCGAGTTCGACGTGACCGAATTTACCGCGACCGCCGGATTGTTTTTTGTAGATTTCTTTGCCCGGCGCGTTTGCCGTAATCGTTTCGCGGTAAGCGACCTGCGGTTTGCCGACGTTGGCTTCAACGCCGAATTCGCGTTTCATCCGGTCAACGATAATTTCCAGATGCAGTTCGCCCATTCCGGCGATAATCGTTTGTCCGGTTTCGTGGTCTGAAGAAACTTGGAAACTCGGGTCTTCCTGTGCCAAACGATTGAGCGCGATGCCCATTTTGTCTTGGTCTTGGCGAGTTTTCGGCTCGACAGCGACGCGGACAACCGGATCGGGAAATTCCATTGATTCGAGAATGATTTGCTTATTCTCGTCGGAAATCGTATCGCCCGTCGTGACGTTTTTCATTCCGCCGATGGCGACAATTTCACCTGCCGAAGCCGAATCAATATCTTCGCGTTTATTCGCGTGCATCAACATCAAACGACCGACGCGCTCTTTCTGATTTTTAATCGTGTTATAGACGTAAGAACCGGCAGTAACCGTTCCCGAATAAATGCGAACGAACGAAAGTTGTCCGAGATGTTTGTCCGCCATCAACTTGAAAACAAGTCCTGAAAACGGTGCGCTTGCACTAGCTTCACGCGGCTCTAATTCTTGAGTTTTCGGATTGATACCTTCGATTGCCGGAACGTCCAAAGGACTCGGCAGATAATCAACTACAGCGTCGAGCAAAGTCTGCACGCCTTTATTTTTGAAAGCCGAGCCGGTAACGACCGGAACGATTTTCATATCGAGCGTTCCTTTGCGAAGAGCTTTGCGGATTTCATCTTCGGAGATTTCCGCGCCTTCCAGATACTTTTCCATCAAATCGTCGTCAATTGAGGAAACGGCTTCGACTAATTTTTCGCGGGCTTCGGTCGCCGCATCAACGAGGTCGGCGGGAATGTCCGTAACTTGATATTCCGCGCCTTTGGTTTCGTCGTCCCAAATCAAACCTTTCATCGTGATAAGGTCAATGACACCTCTGAGTTTTTCTTCGAGTCCAATCGGAATTTGGAGAGCGACGGCGTTCGCGCCGAGACGATTGATAATCGAATCAAAACTTCTGTCAAACGACGCGCCCGCGCGGTCTAATTTATTGATAAAACAAATACGCGGAACTTTATATTTGTCGGCTTGCCGCCAGACGGTTTCCGATTGCGGCTCGACTCCGGCAACACCGTCGAACACGGCAACCGCGCCGTCAAGAACTCTCAAAGAGCGTTCGACTTCCATCGTAAAATCAACATGACCGGGCGTATCAATAATGTTAATGCGGTGTTCGACGCCTTCGCGTGTCCAGTAACAAGTCGTCGCGGCTGAGGTGATAGTGATGCCGCGTTCCTGTTCCTGTTCCATCCAGTCCATCGTCGCCGTTCCTTCGTGAACTTCGCCGATTTTATGCGAAACACCTGTGTAGAAAAGCACGCGCTCGGTTGTCGTGGTTTTACCCGCGTCAATGTGCGCCATAATGCCGATGTTTCTATATTTGTCTAAACTTATGTTTGCCATCTCTCCGAGTGGAGAGTGGAGATGTGGAAAGTCAGGAAAGTTTTTACTCTCCACTCTCCACTCTCCACTCTCCTAAAATCTGTAATGCGCGAACGCTTTATTCGCGTCTGCCATACGATGAACGTCGTCGCGTTTTTTGACGGCGTTGCCGCGATTGTTGGTCGCGTCGAGCAGTTCGCCGACCAATCTGTCTTCCATCGTTTTCTCGCCGCGCTTGCGGGCGTTGGTCACAATCCAGCGAATCGCCAAAGTGCTACGGCGATCTTTGGTGACTTCGAGGGGAACTTGATAAGTCGCGCCGCCGATACGCCGCGATTTGACTTCCAAAGCCGGAGCGACATTTTCGATTGCTTTCTTAAAAACCTTCAACGCTTCTTCGCCAGTTTTGTCGGCGACTTTTGTCATCGCGCCATAAAAAACGCCTTCAGCGATTGATTTCTTTCCCTTCAGCATTATTCCGTTGATGAATTTCGTCACCATCACGCTGTTGTAAATCGGGTCTGGAAGAACCTCTCTTTTTCCTGCAACTCTTCTTCTTGGCATATTTTTAAGAATGCGGAAGACGGAAGGCGGAAGGCGGAATTAAATCCGAAATCCGAAATCCGAAATCCGAAATTATTTCCCTTTCGCCGGTGCTGCGCCTTTCGGACGTTTCGCGCCGTATTTTGAACGCGCCTGGTTTCTGTTCGCCACGCCGCTCGAATCCAAAGTTCCGCGAATAACGTGATAGCGCACACCCGGCAAATCCTTCACTCGTCCGCCGCGAATCATCACAATCGAGTGTTCCTGCAAATTGTGTCCGATGCCCGGAATATAAGTCGTAACTTCGATTCCGTTGGTCAGGCGAACACGCGCCACTTTTCTCAAAGCCGAATTCGGTTTCTTTGGAGTCTGCGTATAAACGCGCGTGCAAACGCCGCGCTTTTGCGGGCTGCTTTGCAGAGCCGGACTCGCCGTTTTATATTTCACGGCTTGGCGACCTTTGCGAACGAGTTGATTGATTGTCGGCATAAATTTCTTTATTTCTAAAACTAAAAACGACAGTAACCTCTGACCTGCCTCTTACCGAATCTTGTCCGGCAGTCAGCGCAAGCGGCTACTTGCAAATAAACTTAATTAAATTAAATTCTTTCGGGAATATCTTTTTACAAAAGCGCGTCTGCTTCCCTTTTCAACTTTTCTGTGGCGTGGCTTTTAATTTAAGTTAGCAAAACAATTTTTCTTTGATTGATTTGCCCTAAACGCTGGAGCGTTATTTTTTCAAAAACCGCGACGTTTAGTTTTACGCCACAATATATGTTCGGCATTTGGAAATTTCCAAAATGCTTTACGCTTTCAAGCAAACTGAAGCTCACTATTTACAGTCTGCGTCAGACTCGTTTGTCCGAAACTTTAGAATATACGAAATGAGAAAAACTTTGTCAAGCGCGGAGAAAATCGTTAGCGGTTATTTTTTAGAAGCTGGCATGAAAATTCGCGGAGCGACGCAGCACCGGCTTCTTGCTGGCTGTCTTGATGGCATCTTGCCGTCAAATCCGTAAAATTTGCTGCAATTTTATCGGGAAAGCGGCGGCTGGAAGACGGTGTTAAATATAGCTCGACCTATTTTGTTTAGCGCGGACGGTCAGAACCGTCTGCATAATCAGACGGTCAGAACCGTCTATTCAGATAAGCCGTTGTGAATAGAAATCAATTCGCTTATAATTATCGTGTTGCGATGGCAACTAAATTTTATTAACCAAGGGAGAGTGAAAGATTATGGCAGACGACAATAACAAATGCGCTCATGAGATTTGTCAGTGCGCGAAGGCGACGGATTCCGATTACTGCGGCGAGCATTGCGAAGACGCGGACGACCAAGATTTGGTTGAAATCACTTGTGATTGCGGGCATCCGGGCTGTTCTTAAAACAAATAAAAAACTCCGCCCGATTTCGAGCGGAGTTTTTTATAATTTTCCCTTTCGTGTTTTAAGCGTCGCCGCTATTTTTCTTCGCTTCCTCGCGTCCCTGCGGCGTTTCGTTTTTGTCCGCGCCGCCCGCAACGTCGCGTTCGTCAGCCTTTTTCTGCGCCGCGCCGCCGCGCAATGTTTGTCTTAAAATTTCATCTGACGATTGGTTGGCGGCTTCGTCGGCTAAATCTTTGACGTTCCAATTATCACGCTCGACGTTCGGAATCGCCCGGTTTTCCTTTTTGTCTTTAATAGATTGCATAGTTTTATGTGTTGTCTGGATAACTTTTTACAAAAGGCGTGCCATAAATATAATCGAACAAGCGAGCGTAAATCATTGAGTTTTTTAGCCGCGTTAAAATTACTGTATCGCAACCAAACACGGCTTTGTATGATTTCAATAAAAAAGGCGAGCAGAACGCTCACCTAATATATACGAATTTAATTCGTTCTAACGATTGTTGCCGACGTTGTTCGGAGCAGTCGCCGTAATTGAAAACTGCGTTCCTTCGCCGAGTTCGACATCATCGCGTCCCTGCAAAATAACCGTTCCCGCGCCCGCGCCCGCGCCAACGCCCGCGCCGATGACCGCGCCTTCGCCGCCGCCGGCAATCGCGCCGATAATCGCTCCGAGAGCCGCGCCGATTCCCGCGCGCTGCACGGTTTTCGTCGTTTGATTGTTGTCGCGGACAGCACCTTCGTTATTGACCGTAACCTTTTCGCCGTTCGCCGATGTTACGTCCTCAACGATGCCGCCGAAGCGATACGTTTGACCGTTGCGAAGTCGAATCGTGTCGAATTCGAGCGAGACGTTGGCTCGACCCGAAACGCGACCCGAACGCTCGGCTTTCGCCACGCGCCCTTCGATTATCGCTCCGTTATATTCCGAAGGCGAAGTTACTTCCATCTGAAAACGGTCGCCGCTCTGACTCGCTTTTGTCGAAACGGGAGTTCTCAAAACGGCGGTTAATCGCGTGTTATTCGGAATGATAAAATCATTTATGTTGCCGCCGCCATTGTTGCCGCCGACGGTTTGATTATTCGTTATCGTCAAATCAGCAGTTTCGCTCGTTTTGTCGTAGACGCTCGCCACCGTTACGGTTTGATTTTGGTTTTCGAGATACAAACGCCGCACGACGCGCAGTTGACCGTTGCTCGACTGATTGAAATTGACATAAAAATCATTTACGCGGTCGCCTTCATAGCTCAAAGAAATTCCGTCGTAGTTCGTCGTCGCCGTCGTTTTAATCGCGCGTCCGTTGGGATTCGTTTCGGTTCGCCCCACGCCGTCGGCTTGAAATGTAACTTGCGGCGCGGTGCTGGAAGCAATCGTTACTTCATTGCCCCGTTTTTGAATCGCCAGCATATCCGGCGGAGTCAAACGACGCTCTAAATTTTTCGTTATGCGGTCGCGCTGATTGGCGTTCAGATTCGCCGCCGCGCGGTCAACGATTTCCTGCACGTTGTCGCTTTGACCGGTATTCAAGCGATAAGTTCCCGTGATATTCGAATCGAAACGGCTCGCCGGTTGATATTGCCGATTCCAATTCCAACTAACGCTGTAATAATTCGCCAGCGTATCCAAATCCGCGCGAATCGCCCGCCACTGCGTTTCAGCAGCCGGAGTCAGACTATAATCGCGCATAAAGCCGTCAACGTAATAAGCGCGGTTCAAAACTTCTTCGACATCGGCGGTCGTCGAACGCCGCGCGTCGAAATTACGCCGCAAGTTGTCGGTCGCTTTTTCAAAATCCGAGATGTAATTGTTGATTGATTCCTGACTGCGCGTTTTATTCATCGCGCCGCGTTCGAGCGAGAAACCGACTTCGCGTTTGTATTCGTCGGTGCGCGTTTGAATTTTTCCGAGAAGCGTCTGAACATTGCTGTCGCTGATGCGATACGGACGAACGCCGCCGGTTGTCGTCGGATATTGATTATTGTTGCCCGCCGAATTTTGATTTGCGTTATTCCAATTCCAACTGACGCTGTAATAATTCGCCAGCGTGTTCAAATCGGTGCGAATCCGCGTCCAGGTTCTCTGCACCATCGCATTAAGCCGATTTCTCTGCATAAATGCGTTGATGTCAGCGGCGCGAGTCAAGACATCTTCGACATCGGAATTTGCCGACCCGCGCGAGCCGACTTTTTGTTTTAAGCTGTCGGCGGCGTTTTCAAAATCGGTAATCGAATTGTAAATCGCGTCCGCGCTGTCGCCATTGCTCAATCTCGCGCGGTTGAGCGCGGTGTCGAGTTGATTTTTATAAACATTCGTATTAGTCGTAATTCTAGTAATCAACGCCTGCACTTGCCGGTCGGTTACGCGATACGGGCGCGTCTGCGCGTTGACAAAAGTCGTCGTCGCAGCAAGCCCCAAAAATAAAAATAGTGATAAGAAATTAAGTAAAGTTCTTCTCATAATAATCCTCCTAGTAAAATTTTAAATGTTTCGGGAGAGTTGAAAGCCTTTTTCCTATTTGGTTGGAAGCAATAATCGTGCCGCCGGTTGTTTATAAAAACGCGCGGCGGCAATTTCGTCCGGTTTCGATTAAAGATGCGGAACTATTACCGTGAAGGTCGCGCCTTTGCCGATGCCTTTGCTTGCCGCTTCAATCGTTCCGTTGTGCAGTTTGATAATTTGATTGGAAATCGTCAGTCCGAGACCGAAACCGCCCGAATTTCTCGTGCTGGAAGCGTCGGCTTGCGCGAAGCGTTCAAAGACGTGCGGTAAAAATTCGGGATTGATGCCGATGCCGCTGTCTTTTACAATCATCCGAATCGCACCGCCGGTTTCCGTCAAAATCGTTTCGACGCGCCCGCCCGAATCCGTGAACTTCACGGCGTTAGTCAACACATTATAGATGGCGATTCTTAATTTATCTTTATCGCCTAAAATGAGATGCCCGTTTAATTGATTGTTCTTTAAGAATTCGACGCTTTTCTCGTGGGCTTTGGATTCGACTTCGGAAAATGTGTTTTCAAAAACGCCGGAAAAATCAATCGGCTTTCCTTCAAAATTCGCCGTGCCGGAAACGATCTGCGAATAATCGAGCAGTTCTTCGACCAATTTTTTCTGCGAGCGCAGATTTTTATCAATTTTTTCGAGAGCCAAGTTTTTCGTATTAGCCGATAAATCATCAGTCCTTAAAATCTTCGTCCAACCCGCAATCGCATTAAGCGGCGTTCGCAGTTCGTGCGAAACGACGGCGATAAATTCGTCTTTGGTTTTGTTTGCCTGTTCTGCCGAGAGCCGCGCCTTTTGTTCCTTTTCAAGCAATGCTTGTTTTTGCTTTTCTGCTTCCATCAACTCGGCGGCGGCGGTCTGCAATTTAAGTCGGGCGGAAGTTTCCCAATACGTCATTCCGAAAAGCAGAAAACTGCCGACCGCGCCGATGATAAAAATCAATGGTGTCCAGCCGAGACTCGATTGCGCGGCGAAGGACGGCAAAGAAAAATACGCGACCGTCCAGCTTCGACCGGCGACATTCAATTTGGTTTGCGCGGTGTAAGGTTTGTCTATCTGAATGGCGGAATCCGTATTTTGCTCGGCGGCGGATTGCGCCAGCAAATTCTCCGCGCTCGCCTCGCCGTCGTAAATTTTCAATTCTACGTCGGATGCGGTTTTGTCGTTTTGAATTTCATTTAAAAAATCGGCGGCTCGAAACGGGCTGTAAATATAACCAGCCAGATTTTTTCTTCTATCTTCAACATCCGCCAAAGTTTGTTCGTTTTTGTAAATCGGCAAATAAATCATAAACCCTGACGCTGCGCCGGACGCATCATTCTGAGCTAAATTTATTTTAGAACTGCACGCCGCGTTCCCCGAATCTTCGGCGGAATCCAGAGCCGCGAGCCGGTTTGTTTCGGCTGACAAATCCAACCCGACGACTTTTCGATTCGCCTTATTCATCGGTTCGAGATAAGCGACAACCGTATAAGATTTTTTTTCGGCGGCAGGAAATATATTAAAGTCCATAAAACCTTCCGCCTTCATTTTTTTTACAAAAGCCTCGCGCTCGTTCGCCGCGATAACCTTTGCGTAACCGATGCCCAGAACGCCCGAATAATTTTTCTCCAAGTCGAGACTTTCTACATAATCGGCAAAACCTCGGCGTGTTATCTCGCGGTTTGATTCGACAAATCCGCGTCCGCCTTTGAGCAATGCGATATACAAATTGATTTTATTTTCGATGGATGCTTGGATTCTGTTGACTTCGTTGGTGAATCTAATCGAATCTTTATTCTTCGCGCTTTGATAAAAATTATATGTAACGCCGACAGTCAGAAATATAGAAACCGCCAAAACCAAATAAGGAAACCGGGCGGTTTTGTTTTTGTCATTTAAGCTATCCAAAGATTCCGACACGACAAATAAAAAACACTAAAAATTAATATGCGATAAACGAATGATTTAAATTCCTTTATCATATATTCTAAAGTGCAATATGCGTGCCTTTTGCCGCGAGCGTTTTTCTCTAACATTACAATCGTTTTTTTGAAGTAAATGTCTTCGGCAAAAAACTCTTATATTTCAATAACTTGTATCATTCTTTTACAGAAACGTCTTAATTTATTGCAGAAATCGAAACGATAGATTTTTCGGAATTTCGTTTTTTCAAATAAAATGAGCGGAAACGAAAATCTCGTTTTGCTGGCATTAGTTTTGCAGTATTGCGAAATCGGTTAGAGTTTTAAAATTCAAAATTTAATGGAGATAAAATCTATGTCGGAAGAAAACAACACCGGAAACAATTTAATCTGGGCAATTACCACTTTGATAATCGTGGCGATTATCGCCGGAGCTTTGTATTACAGCGGCTTTCTCGGCGGCGCGGCTAAACCGGCGAAAGAGAATACCACAATTAATGTAACCGCGCCGGCGACAAAATAACCGTTAAAAATAGAATTTCTCTCCCCGAAAAAATAAATGCCTTTTTAGTAAAAGGCATTTATTTTCGATTTTAATTTTTAATCAAATTTTGTCGTCTAATTTGTGTCGCTTGATCATTCCGTAGAGTCGCGGACGATAAAGTCCGAGCAGATTGGCGGCGGCTTGTTTGTTTCCGTTCGTGCGTTTCAGAGCGGCTAAAACCACGCCGTTTTCCAGCGAATTGAAAACATCGCTCTGCTCCGAACCGTCATTCGGTTCAGGCAGTTTCTCGACGATGTATTTGCCTACTTCAGTGAAAAAATCTCCGCTTCCCGCGCCTTTTCCGTTTAATAAATCGCTACCGTTAGATTCAGCGGAAACTTTTTCAGAAATTTCTTGAGAATCGCTGCCGGAGAAATTTTTGCCTTTTGAAATGCTCGCCAAGGAAATCGAACCGTCAAGATTTCTCGGTATATTCAGTTCGCTGATTTTGCCGCTTTTGCATAATAAAATCGCCCGTTCGATAACGTGCTGAAGCTCGCGGACGTTTCCGCGCCAATTATAATTAAGCATCTGGTCGTAAGCCCGTTCGGAAAACTCGTAAGATGTGCGCTTGTATTTTTCGGCGTAGATTTCCAAAAAATGCTCGGCGAGCATCGGCACGTCTTCCATTCTTTCACGAAGCGGCGGAATTTTTATTTCAATCGTATTGATTCGGTAATATAAATCTTCGCGCAGAGTGCCGTCTTGAATCGCGTCGAAGGGATTTCGATTGGTCGAAGAAATCAGCCGAAAATCTACTTCCTGCGGCTTGTCGCTGCCGACGCGATAATAAATTCTCTCCTGCAAAACGCGCAACAGTTTCGGCTGCAAACTCGGCGGCATCTCGCCAATTTCGTCGAGCAGAAGCGAGCCGCCGTTGGCGCGCGCTAAATAACCTTCCTTATCGCTGATTGCGCCGGTGAACGAACCCTTTTTATGTCCGAAAAGTTCCGACTCGATTAAATCCTTCGGCAGAGCCGAACAATTTAATTTGACGAAAGGTTTTTTCGAGCGATGACTTTTGTAATGAATGGCGTTGGCGATGACTTCTTTTCCCGTGCCTGATTCGCCCAAAATAAAAATGTTGGCATCGGATTCGGCGACGCTTTCGATAATTTCGTAAATATCCTGCATCGAACGGCTGCCGCCGATAACGCCTTCGTAAGAATTCCGCGAAGAAAGTTTCCCGCGCAGTTCCCGAATCTCCGCCGATTGCCGTTTCCGGTCAATGGCTTTTCCGATTAAAAGAATTAATTTTTCAAACTCGACCGGCTTTTCGACGTAATGAAACGCGCCGGCTTTGGTCGCTTCGATTGCTTTTTCGGTCGAACCGTCGCCGGTAATCATTATAATTTCCGTGTCAGGAGAAATTTCCTTGCAGCGGCGAACCATTTCGATGCCGTCGAAATCCGGCAAGTTCAGGTCGGTCAAGATAATATCGAACTCTTTTTCCTCGACCGATTTTATTCCCTTTTGCCCGCGTTCCGCAGTCGTAACTTCAAAACCCTCCGCATCTAATTGGAATTTTAGAAGTTCCAGAGTTGATACGTCGTCGTCAATTACAAGTGCCTTGTTTCCCATAATCTTCATTTAAGTTTTGTTCCCGAAAGGTTAAATAAGATTGTATCAAAATAGAATAAAATCAAGAATGCAGCCGAATAACATTCGCATCGTCAAGCACAAAACAAAAGAGGCAAGCCATCTAAACCTGCCTCTTTCTTAAATTCACACTCCCCGATTTCTCGCAGAATTAAATTTCCGAATAATTTTATTTTGTTCTTCTGCCGATTATCAATCCGATTAACAATCCGAAGATTCCGGCGATGGCGATGCTCACTTCCGGTCTTTCTTTGACCGTCGCTCGCAACTGTTGTCTGGTTTCTTCCAAATCGAGATTCTTTATATAATCGGTCGAAGAAGCAAGCGCGTCAGCCGCTTGTCGTTTTAATTGATTGGCTTTGTCCAAACCTTGCTGTGTATATTCGAACGCTTTTTCCTTATAAGCGTTAATGGTTTCCGATACTTGTCCGGCGGCTGATTTTACTTTTTCCTCCGCGTTCTTAACGAGTTCGGCATTAGCAGAATTATTTTTATTCAATGTTGGCGTTTCTTCTTTAGCTTGCTTTGTCGCTGTGTTGTCGTTCATTTTAATATCTCCTATTTTTAAAAATTATCATTTTAGTTTCCTAAATAACAATAAAGTTCAAAGTTCGCAATGATTGTGCCACCCACTCTCAACTCTTTTTTTTCGAGACGTTTAACTTAATCGAAAAAATCCGTCCAAATTTTCTTCAAATATCATTCGTAATGTTTTCATACAAAGCGAATTGGCGAGAATTCTTCGCCAAAGCGCATTAGTAAATTTTTCTCCTTTGATACAAATTGCTTGTATCAAATCAATACTGAAACTCACGAGAGAATCTGAACGGCGTTGTAAATTTTTCATAAACGAGCGTATTTTATTGAGGTTTGCGTTTAGGCATACTAATTGAATATATGTTGATTATAAGGAATGCTCGGCATTTATTTCAGCGGTTAGGAGGAAACGATTATGTTAGAAACGATTATAGTTATTTTAGTGATTTTATGGTTACTCGGTTTAGTAACCGGCACGGCGGGAAGTTTAATACATTTGTTACTCGTCGTCGCCTTGGTTGTTCTAATCATCCGAGTAATTACAGGCAGAAGAGCAGTCTAGACTTGATTGAATATATTTAGTTTGACCGGCTACATTTTTTATTAAGCGCGGCTTTTTTGCCAAAACCTCGTCCTTTATAAAAGGTCGAGGTTTTTTCCATTGCGAGAAAAAATTTAACATAATTTATGCCAAGCAAAAAAATGGAATTCATTCTAGATATTCAAAGTCAGGCTATTTTTGAAAACGTCTTCGCTTTTTTCGGAACGCTCTCCTCCGAAGGATTTGTTTTAAGTCTCGAAGGAAAAGTTTTTGAAAGAATCGCCACCGACCCGACATTGCTAATCAGTCAAAAATTTTCCGAGACCGTCTACTGGCAAGCCACCGAACACACTTCCGGCATATTGGAAAACGCCATCGCGGAAGCGGCAAAAGGAACGCGGTCGAATGTGTTATTGGACTTTAGAATTCGCGCCGACGAAATTATCAAAATCGAACTTTATCTGCACCCTTTGACCGAAAACGGCACGATCTTTTTCTGCGCCCAAGAAGTAACCGCCCGCGAGCGGGAAATCGAACATTATAAAGAGCGCAGCGAGCAGCTTCTGTTCGCCGCCGAAAACGCCGACATCGGTTTGTGGTTTTGGGATTTAGCGCAAGACGAAATTTATTCCACGCCGAAATGCAACGAACTTTTTGAAGTCGCGCCGCACGATATTTTCACCTTTCGCGCGTTTTTAAAAATCGTTCACCCCGAAGATGTCGAGCGCGTTCGCGCCGCGCTCGAAGAATCGCAAATTTACGGAAAGGAATATAACGCCGAGTATCGTGTAGTTTATTCAGGCGGAAATATTGATTGGATTTCCGCCCGCGGCAGAACATTTCTGGACGCGAATGGCAAGCCTAAAAATATGATGGGCGTGGTGCGCCGCGTAACGGATAAAAAACTCGCCAACACGGAGCTTTCAAAAATTTATGACCGCGAAAAAAAAGCTCGCAGCGAGGCGGAAGAAGCCAACCGCGCCAAAGACTTTTTTCTCGCCGTCGTCTCGCACGAATTGCGTTCGCCGCTCAATTCGATTTTGGGCTGGACGAAAATTCTGCTGACTAAAAATGTTGACGACGAAACGCGCCAAAACGCGCTCGAAACAATCGAAAAAAGTGCGCGTTCGCAAGCCAAACTGATTGACGACCTCGTTGATTCGGCGCGTGTCTCTTCCGGCAAACTGCGGCTCGAACTTCGCCCTCTGAATCTTTATGAAGTCGTCAAAACCGTCTATAACGCGCAGCGTCCGATTGCCGAAGCGAGAACTATCGCGCTCGATTTTTCAGCCGATAAGAAAGACATTCAAGTTTTCGGCGACACGATTCGGCTTCAGCAGATTTTCACCAATTTGCTTTCCAACGCTCTGAAATTTACTTCCGAAGGCGGCAGCATCAGAATCAACATCGAGACGAAAAAGGACTCGGTAAAAATCGCTTTTAAGGACGACGGTCAGGGAATCAATCCCGAATTTTTACCGAATATTTTTCAGCAATTTCAGCAGGGCGACAACAAAACTTCGCGCGGGCAGAGCGGTTTGGGTCTCGGCTTATCCATCGTCAGAATTCTCACCGAAAAACACAGCGGACGAGTTTTCGCCGAAAGCGCGGGCTTGGGACACGGCGCGACTTTTACGGTTACATTGCCTTTGTGCGACTCCGAAATTGAAGTCGCCGACAAAAACGAAAAAGTCAGTCCGCAAAAAACGGATCCTTTAGACGGCGTTAAAATTTTAGTAGTCGAAGATGATATGGATTCGCGTGAAGTTCTCTCGCTTTTTCTCGAACAAAGCGGCGCAACGGTCGTCAGCGCGGAATCTGCCCGGCAAGCGATAACTTTTCTAAACGAATTAGGCGACGATTTGCCGGACGTTATCGTTTCGGATTTAGCGATGCCGGACGAAGACGGTTACGGTTTGATAAGCCGCATCAGAAAATTTCCCGTCGAAAAAGGCGGCGAAATTCCGGCTCTGGCTTTGAGCGCGTTTGCTTCAAACGAAAACAAACAGAAAGCGTTCGATTCGGGTTTTCAAAAATATCACACCAAACCGTTCGAGCCGGACGGCATTGTCGAAGACATTCGGCAGCTTCTCGAAAAATAAAACAGTAATTCCAAAAGCCGGATTTTCACGAAGCAAATTATCAATTAAAAATGAATAATTGATAATTTGCCCCGTGTTTGTTTTAATTTTCGAGAAAATTTTATTTAATTTAAGCGGCTGGCTTTTCTCACCAAACTCAAAAAATCGCCGCGATAATTCTTCAAATCGCTTCCCGTCGAATTTTCCGCGAGACTCGAAACGCTTCGAAAATTCGCCGCGCCTTTGTAGCGCGAATCACGAAGCAGCAAGCCGAACTCGGCGACCGCCGAAGCGAACTGCAAATTGTCCGAAGCGTTTTCAATCAAATTTTCTTTGTCGAGCAAACCTTGTGTCAGCAGTTTGCTGTTTGTTTCGTCCGGTTCTTTGTAGCGAAGTTTGACGGTCAATAATTCGTCGTTAAAATTCGCTTCGCCCGGCTCGACTTTCGAGTATTTCAATTCGATGCCGTCGTTCTCGACCGCTTGTCCGGCGGGAACGATTTCGTAAAGCGCGGTAACGGTATGTCCCGCGCCGATGTCGCCCGCGTCTTTTTTGTCATCGCTGAAATCGCGGTTGGCGAGCAGACGATTTTCGTAACCGATAAGACGATAACCCGCAACCTTCGCCGGATTAAATTCGACTTGAATTTTCACGTCTTTGGCAATCGTGTAAAGCGTTCCCGCGACTTGCTCGCCCAACGCTTTTCTGGCTTCTTCCGGCGAATCAATATACGCATAATTGCCGTTGCCTTTGTCCGCCAATTTTTCCATCATCGAATCGTTCGTGTTGCCTGTGCCAAAACCCAAAACTGAAAGGAAAATTCCGCTTTGCCGTTTGGCTTCGATCAAGCGCACGAGCGCGTCGTCGCTTTGCAAACCGACATTAAAATCGCCGTCGGTGGCGAGAATCACGCGGTTGTTTCCGCCCTGAATAAAATTGTCGAGCGCGACTTTGTAAGCAAGCTGAATTCCCTGTCCGCCGTTGGTCGAGCCGCCCGCTTCGAGATTATTTAACGCCGATATAATCTCGCCGCGATTGTTCGTCGAATCTAAGACCAAGCCGCTGTTTCCGGCGTATGCGACAATCGCCACGCGGTCTTTCGTCGTCAGTTGATTGACGAGAATTTTCAGCGCGTCTTTGAGAAGCGGCAGTTTGCGCGGCTCGTTCATCGAACCGGAAACGTCAACGAGAAAAACCAGATTCGACGGCGGCACGTCGTCGAGCGAAACCTTTTTGCCCTGAAGTCCGATTGAAACGATTTTATGTTTCGCGTTCCAGGCGCAAGTCGCGGTTTCCGCGTTCACGGAAAACGGCACATTGCCGACCGGCTGCGGATAATCGTATTCAAAATAATTGATCAGTTCTTCGATGCGAACGGCATCTTTCGGCGGCATCTGCCCGTCGTTCAAATAACGCCGGACGTTTGCGTAAGAAGCCGTGTCAACGTCAATCGAAAAAGTCGAAAGCGGCGCACGCGCGGTTTCGAGAAAAGGATTTTCCGTAATCTCGGCATATCTTTCGCCGCTCATTTTTTCATCGTCAAATTCGCCGTTCATTCTCTTCGCTTCCATCCGCGCGGGGGCATTCGACATCATCGTATTTGAATTCATACTTGGCGAATAAGCGACTTCTTTTTCCACCGTCGTTCGACCGGCGATATTTGTATTCGTGCTTATCTCTCTCGAACTGCAAGCCGAAAACGCTAACGAAAAAATAAATATGACAACCGACAAACGACCGTTTATTGCTGACCATTGTTTCATAAAAAAATTCCCTCCAAAAAAAATTGCAAGTCTGATTTTCTAAAAACTTCGTAACTTGGCAAGAAGAACGAAGCCGAAAAACCGAACTTGCAAAAATTTTGTTTGGAAATTTTATTTAATCTCTAAAATATTTTTCCGTTAAATAATCTTATTCGCCCGAATAAAGCAAAACCGAAGTCGCCTTGTCCGCGTCAAACTTCGGCGGCGCGTTTTCGTTTTTTAACTTATCCTGCGAAGTATATTCGGGCATCACGTATAAATTTTCATACGAGGCGAGATTGTCGAGCCATTTGTATGAACTCGCCGCATTGACTATTCCGTTTTCAAAACCGGCTGGAACTGAAATCGAATTGATATAGCGCGTTTTGTTTTTATCTTTCACGAAAAAATGAAGCGTGATTTGCGAAGTCGGCGACGGCACGGTCAGTTCCCAATTTAATTGTTTCGTCTTTAAATCCAAAACCGCCTGTTTGACCATCAACGGTCTAACCTTCGTCTCACTCGATTCTCTTTTCATTCTCCAGCAAGATGTCGGCATACTCGTCGTTTCATAACGTGAAACAATAACGGAATTTATTTCGGGAACACTAAAAACCGCATAAATAACCGCCGCCGAGACGACGATAAAACTAAAAAGCCCCAAACCGATAAAATGTTTTCTCATAAATCTTACTTCTCCTTAAATTTATAAATACCAGAACGAGCATAACCGATTCGCTTGCAATTTTTCAAGAAATTTTAGTAATCCGCCGCGTTTCTCTCCGGCTCGATTAAATTTACGCCTGCCGAATCCATTTCCAAACTTCGGGAATCGTCGCCTTTTTGCCATACATCAACATTCCGACGCGATAGATTCGCGCGGCGATCCAGATTAAACCGGCGATTGCCAAGCCGTTTAATAAAATCGAAAGTCCGATTTGCCAGAATGGCGGCGTTTCGGCGATTATCCTGACGGGCATCGTAATCGGCGCGAGAAACGGCGCGATTGAAACCCAAAAGGCGAGGCTGGAGTTCGGATCGCGGATAACCGTAAAGCTCATATAAAATCCGATAACGAGCGCGGCGACGGGAAACATCGCAAACTGTCCGCCTTCCTGCACGGTCGTAACCATCGAACCGATGAGCGCGTAAATCGTCGCGTAGATAAAAAATCCCAAAAGAAAAAATATGAAAAAATAAAGAAAAGTGAGCGGCGTGATGTCCGGTATTGAAATGTTCATCCCCGCCGCGCTCACATTTGCCAGACCGATGCCGACTAAAACGAGCGCGGAAGTTATCCAAATCGCAAGCTGCGTTAATCCCGCAAGTCCTACGCCGACGAGTTTGCCCAACATCAATTCAAAAGGTTTGGCGGACGAAAAAAGAATCTCGGCGATGCGCGTTTCCTTTTCTTCGATAACCGCCGCCATAATTTGCTGTCCGTAAATCAGCAAGGTGATGTAAATCATCAAACCGATGATAAACGCCGCCGCAAAACTGCTGTCCGAGTCTTTTTCGCCGCCGCGCTCGTCAACTTTTTTGACGGAAAAATCAACGTCCTTGCTCAAATCCTTCAACTGCGCTTCGCTGATATTCGCGTTTGCCAGTCGCTGTGAACGCACCGCTTCGTTGAGCGCGTTTTTCAAAGTTTCGTTCGTTACAAAATCGCCCGCCTTGCGCGAGAAAAATTCGTATTTCGCGTCCGCCGCGTCAAATTTTTGCGGAATTATCAGATAAGCGTCAATTTTCTTGTCGGTAATCTCGCCGTTTAGTTCGCGTCTGATTTGTTCGAGCGGTTTTTCGTCCGCGTTCTAATCCTCGAAAACAAATGTCTCGCCGAATTGTTTCGCGCTTTGCTGCATCTGTTCTTCGCGCGTAGCGGTCATATCTTTCAACGCTTCATCGCGCGATTTTTCCTTTGCCTTTTTCTCGTTTGAAAGATTTTCCTTTAGCCGCGCCACGACTTTTCCCGACTGATCAACAATCACGAGGCGCGTCGGCTCGCCTTTAATCGAAAAAAGCAGCGCAGGCACAACCGCAAATCCCGCCGCGATAAGCGGAAACAACAAAGTGGCGATCAGAAACGTCCATTTCAGAACGATTCTTCTGTATTCGTATTTGACGACTGCTAAAAATTTACGCATTAGTTTTCTTTTACCTTCTCAATGAATATATCGTTCAGACTCGGCTCGACCTGCTCGAATTTTGAAATCGTCGCGCCGCTTTCAATTAAGTTTTTCAAAAGAATTTGCGCGTCGGCATTCTCCGCCAATTCCAATTCTTTTTCGTCGGCGTGCGCGACGATTTTCGCCACCAAAGTTTTGTCTTCTAAAACCGCGTCGCCGCCCGTCGCGCGTAAAGCGATTAGATTTTTCCCGAAACTTCCCTTCACTTCGCGGATCGTGCCGCCGATGACTTTGCGCGATTTGTTGATTAAAATGATGTCGTCGCACAAGCGTTCGGCGGTTTCCATCAAATGCGTCGAGAAAATAATCGTCTTGTGCCGCGCTTTTAATTCGCTGACGACTTCAATCATAAATTCGACGTTGACCGGATCGAGACCGGAAAAAGGTTCGTCCAAAATCAGCAAATCGGGATCGTGCAGAACAGTCGAAATAAATTGAATCTTCTGCGCCATTCCTTTCGATAAATCGGTTGTTTTCTTTTTCTTCCATTCCGACAATTTCATTCGGTCGAGCCAGAAATCAATCCGTTTGTCGGCTTCTACTTGCGAGACGTTTTTGAGCGCGGCGAAATATCGCAGTTGGTCAACGATTTTCATTTTCTTGTAAAGACCGCGTTCTTCCGGCAAATATCCGATATGGTTTTGCGATTCGGGCGAAATCCGCTTGCCGAACATTTCGATTTGCCCTTCGTCAGGAATCGTTATGCCGACAATCATCCGAATCGTCGTCGTTTTGCCCGCGCCGTTCGGACCTAAAAACCCGAAAACTCTGCCCGCCTTGACATCAAAGGAAAGATTGCTGACCGCCGTGAAATCGCCGTAATGTTTGGAAACATTTTCGACGCGCAATGTAGTTATATTTTCGCTCATCTTTTGCTGTAACTATAAATGAAACTTCTCTATTTGGAAAACTTCGTGTAATTTACTGTTACGCGAATTTTTAATTTTTGTTCTGGAGATTTAATCGTATGAAAATTGCATATTGGATTGTAACCGGACTTTTTTGTTTGCTGATTCTCGCCTCGGCGGGAATGTATATCGTCAATCACGCGGAAGTCGCCGTAATTTTCACGGATTTGCATTACCCGACGTATATCATTTACCCGTTGGCATTAGCGAAAATCTTGGGCGTGATTGCGATTCTCGGAAATTTCTCAAGAATTCTAAAGGAATGGGCTTACGCCGGATTCACTTATGATTTGCTGCTTGCGGCTTCGGCGCATTATTTTTCGGGCGTTCCGAGTCCGCTGCTGGCAATCGTCGCGCTCGCGCTGCTGATAATTTCCTACGCGCTCGACAAAAAGATTCACAGGTAAGATTTCTTCGCTCAGAGTAACGGCTTCAGCCGTGAAATGCGCGGGAGTCACGGCTGACGCTTGCGAGAACCCGCGACGAAGCCCTCGCCCCGCGCTATCAAATGATTCACGACCGCGCCCAAACCAACCTCGCCGCCCTCGCCGATTTCGTCCAAACCTACGAGTCAGCCAGAATAATCGTTGACCCACCGACGCGAACGAGAAAGACGGAAGATACGGCAATTAAAAAAAGTAATGAAAATCCGACATAGAATATATTTATTCGTTTCGGTGTTAGATGACTAAATGTATTCGGCAGAGAATTGTATAATCATTAGTGTGGAAATTGAAACTTTACGCGCCAAGTTAGAAAAAGTTAAAGAAAAGGGTTATGTGCTTTCTCTGCGGCGCGGAAATACGGGAATCGGTTATACTTTGGAAACTTTACTGGGTGTTGAGGAAAACAATATAAAACTGCCTGATCTCGGCACTATCGAATTGAAATCTAAAAGAAAAAGCGCGGCTACGCCTGTTACAATGTTCACTTTTAACAGCGGCGCGTGGAAAATGCCGCAAAAGGAAACGATTCAAAAATACGGTTATCGGGATAAACAAAACAGGCAGGCGTTGAAATGTTTCGTTACTACTTCAGTCAATGCACAGGGTTTATTCGTCAGTATCGAAAATGATGTTTTGATGTTGCGACACGCCGACGGAACGGTGATTGCCGAATGGGAAGGAGCGGATTTGGCATCGTATTTTAAAGCGAAACTGCCTTCGTTGGCATTAGTTCTTGCCGATACGAAAATGGTTGACGGTAAGGAAGCGTTTCATTACACGGAAGCTTATCTGTTGACTAATCCGACTGAAAATAGTCTGTTAAAATCCATCGAAGAAGGCGTTATTTTGATAGATGTGCGAATGCACCTGAATCCGAATGGTTCTGTTCGCAATCGCGGCACGGCTTTTAGAATCAAAGAGATTAACCTGATTAGCTGTTTTGCCGATAGGATTAAATTATTATGAAATACACGGATTTTTCCTGGGACTTTCGCCAAGCCGACACCAAGCGATTGACGCACTGTTATCATAATTATCCCGCGATGATGATTCCGCAGGTAGCCGAACGCATCTTGAGCAAATATGGAACGAGTGCGAGATTGCTTTTTGACCCTTACTGCGGAACAGGAACATCTTTAGTCGAAGCAAATCTGAAAAATATAAATGCCATCGGAACTGATTTAAATCCGTTGGCAAGATTAATCGCGCAGGCTAAGACGGCAAAAATCAATCTTCAAATTTTAGATTTGTATCTCAAGGATTTTAACGATTATTTGTTTTCGCTAATGTTTAACTTGAGCAAGGTAGGTGTCGTTATTCCCGAAATAATTAATATTGATTTTTGGTTTGATAAAGAAGTTCAAGAAAAATTAGCGGTTATCAAAGATTTTATCTCGAAAATTTCCGATAAAGATATTTCAATTTTTTTCAAAGTCGCGTTCAGCGAAACGGTCAGAGAAAGCAGTTGGACGCGAAACAGCGAATTTAAATTGTTTCGGATGAAACCCGAACAAATGGAAAAATTTAATCCTGATGTTTTCGGGCTTATGCAAAATAAATTAGCCAGAAATCACAAAGGATTAAAATCATTTTTAGAACAGGAGCGAAAAGCCGTTTCACGAGTCTTTGATTTTAATACCAGCGAAGAAATAAAATACATCGAGAAGGAAAGCGTAGATATTGTGGTTACGTCGCCGCCGTATGGAGACAGCCGGACAACGGTCGCTTACGGACAGTTTTCACGCCTTGCCAATGAATGGCTCGATGTCGAAGATGCAAATCAGGTAGATAACAACTTAATGGGCGGCAGAAAACAAAAACGAGTTTGCAGTTTTGACAGCCGAATTCTTAACGAAAATCTCGATAGGATTACAAACATTGATGAAAAACGCGCCAAAGACGTTTCATCATTCTACTGCGATTATCAAAACTCTATCCGAAATATCGCGCCGACAATAAAAAAAGGCGGCTATGCTTGTTACGTCGTAGGAAATAGAACGGTAAAAGGCGTAACTCTGTCAACCGATGAAATAACTAAAAACTTTTTTGAAACTCAAGGTTTCAATCACGTCGAAACAGTCATTCGCAATATCCCGAACAAACGTATGCCGAGCAAAAATAGTCCGACAAATGTAATAGGAAAGACGGGCGAAACAATGAGCAATGAATTTATCGTGATAATGAAAAAATGCGACTATAAGGATTAGCTTGAATGTCGGCGAATCCGATTTCGCTCCATTAATTGACCAAAACTTCGTTTATAGAATTTCCCGAACGACGCGGCGCACCAAATCGGTTGTTATTCCGTAGACCAAATGCGAAGAAAGCGCGTAAGCGTGTGTGGAAAGCGGATATTCCGTAACGGGCTTGGAAAGACCGAGCGCGGGAACGATAACATCATCGGCAATCAGCCAGACCGCCGCGCCGAACGGCAATCCCAAACCAATTGTTGAAACGGGCGCGAGTTCCGAAGTCAAACCGTAAATTAAACCCGAACCCGCGCCCATTGCCCAGTGCATCGCTTCGCCCGCCGGTTCTTTTTCGCTTTTCTTTAATTTGTGATCAAAAACATTTCTGGAAATCGCTTCGGCGGCTTGGACATTCGCCGGTTCGTCTTCTTTCTTTTTCTCGGATTGCTTTTTCTCATCTTCCGAAAGCGAGCTTAAAAGCGACTGAAATCCGCCCATCACGATTGTGGCGACAATGCCGCCGACAAGTCCGGCGACCGCGCCTTTAACCACATCATCCGCGTGAAATTTTTTCATCTAATTCTCCCTTTTTCGTTCTGTTTATTTTTATGAATTTTCTGATTTTCATCGAACACCAAGCAATTCTTGGCAATCCTTAAAAGTTATTTGTTTCAAAATCCTAGCGAGTTTCGGGCAACAGCGTATAATCGTCAAAATTGCCGTATAGCCGCTTGCCGTTTTCACTCGCGGTAACAGCTTCGATAAGCAGATTGCCGCCCACAAACGAGCCTTTCCACGATTCGCCGATGCCGCCGAAAGTTTCCTCGTTATCGCCGCGCGAGCGCATTTTGTTAATTCCGACTTTGAAGGCGCGAATTTCTTTCGCCGTCCGCTTCGCAAATTTTTCATCGTCCGACGCGATTGCCGCCACCAGCGCGCCGTTTGAAATATTCATTTCGCCGACGAGTTCTTCGGCGCGGTCAACCAGCACGATTGAATCAATCGGACCGAACGGCTCGCGGAAATAAAGTTCGGCTTGACGCGGCAAATTGACCAGACTGCGCGGCGCAGCGTAAGCCGCACGGTCTTGCGTCGGTAAAAATAAATCGTCGTTTAGTTTGCCTTCATAAAGCGGGGTTGCGCCCGTCGCCAAAGCGTTTTCATATAATTTGTCGAGTTCGCCGGCTTGTCTTGAGTTAATCACCGAAGCGAAATCGAGCGCGGGCAAATCGTCTTCGGCGTTTTCGACCAATGTCGGATTACCGATTTTCAAATTGTGCAAAACTTGCAAATGCGTGTCCAAAAATTGCGGGAAAAGATTTCTCTGAACGACGAAACGGACATACGCAGTGCATCTTTGTTTGGCGTAATCGTAACCTTTTTTAAGCTGCGCGGCGAGTGCCTCCCAATCGGAAAAATCCCAGATACCATAAGTATTTACGCCTTCCATTTCGAGCATATAACGCTTGTTTTTATCAATCAGCGAAGCGGCAACATCGCGTCCGGTCGAGCGTCCGCCGACAAACGAAACGCAGTCAACCATTTCGTTTCTCACAAGAATTTCGCTCAAACCGCCGCCCGAACCGCTGACCAAACTGACCGGCAAACCGCACCGGCGAGCGAGCGCGAACGTCAAACTCAAAGAAATAAAACCGCCGTCGGTCGGCGTTTTGGCGATAATTGAGTTGCCCGCCAAAACCTGCACCAAAACGGCGTGCATCAAAACCGACATCGGATAATTCCACGAAGCGATATTTGAAATCAAACCGAGCGGCTTTTTGTCCGCAAGCATCGTTTCGATATTCTCGACATACCATTCCGCGCCCGCAATCGCGCGATCAATATCCGTGAAACCGAGCTTATAAGTTTTGCCGATTTCCCACATTAAAAGTTTGGCGATTAAATCAACATTTTCCCGCAAAAGAGCGAGGCAATCGGAAACTTTCCGCCGCCGCTCGTCCAAATCAATTTTCGACCAATCCTGAAATTCCGCTTTAGCAAACCGCACGGCTTTCAATGCCTGTTCTTTATCGAGCATCGGCAATGCGCCCAAAATCGTGCCGTCAACGGGTGAAACAAAATTCTGCGACTTTCCGGTGTATTTCCAATCGCCTTCGATGAGATTCAATAATCGCCCGTCGCCATCGAAAACTTCCGGCACGACTTTTTTCATCTGCGCCATCAAATTTTTGAATTCTACTTTTGGAGAAATAATTTTTGCCATTGAAATTAAACTTTTACATTAACTGTCTGCGCGTTTGAACGCTGGGCGATTTTCGAGAGTCGTCCGAAATTGCAATATGTCGCGCACGCTCCTTTCCGCTGATGCCATTCTATCACCTGAATAATTTTCTATTTTACACTTAATTTCCGCGAATAACGAATCAATTTTTATGAACGCGAATATTAACTCCTTACTCGCTGAGAATTGCTATGCGCCGGTTCTCCAGCGCAATCAGCCCTTCTGTTTGAAGACGGCTCAAAGCGCGGGAAACTACTTCGCGCCCTGTCCCGATGCGGGCGGAGATCTGATTGTTGGTCATCAAGAGTTCAAATGATATAACCTCATCTGAAATCGCGTCGCGCCTTTTCGCTTCATTCAGCAGAAAACGCGAAAGCCTCTGTTTTATTTCGCGCGGAGACAATCGTGAATATTTTTTATAAATTTAAATCGCCCGCCGATTCCGGTTGATACAGAATTTCTTCGATTTTCAGCAGATTAGACAAGATGGAAAAAATGACTAATAAAAATTTAACAACGATACTATTTTTGATTTCAACAATGATTTTAACTATGGTTTTAATATCGGCACAAACAATGCAGACAAATAAATCGTGGCTTGAACAGCCGATGAAAGGTCGGAACAGAGCGGGAAATGATTTGCCGACTCTGCCGCGACCGTCCGCGATGTCGAATGACGCTGAAATATTCAAACGCTGTTTTGAGCAAATTCGCCAGATTTCAAACACGGCGGAAGAAGCGATTGCGAAAATGGGTTGGAAATTATACGGCGCAATGAAACATTTCAAAAAAATGCAATTTTAATTTTCGTTCGTTTCGCGGGCAAATTTCGGGTTAGATTTCTTGGATATTCTTAGCCCGAATTGACGTTATTTTGTGAAAGCAAAAATATGAATAAACTAAAGAAAAAGATTTTAGACTTGGAAAAAATATCCGGTGATTTGGAAATCTCCGAACCGCAGCGAAATGAATATCTTCAACAAATCCGGGATTATGCCAATAAATTCGTCAATAATTTAGAAGACACAAAAGCGTATTCGGATGCGAATATTCAGCCGAATGTTTTAGCGGTTGACGGTGGGAAAAAACCGCTTGATGAACTTATCAAACTTTATAAAAATGAAGTTGCTGAGAAAGGAATAAATGCCGCTTCAGGGAAACATTTCGGCTACATTCCGGGCGGCGGTTTATACGCTTCGGCATTAGCCGATTTCTTGGTTGACATTACCAACGAATATGCGGGGATTTATTTTTCATCGCCGGGCGCGGTAACGATTGAAAATGAGTTGCTCGATTGGTTAAAATCCATTTTTAATTTCCCCGAAAATGCCGTCGGAAATCTGACTTCGGGCGGCTCGATTGCAACCTTGATCGCGTTCACCGCCGCCCGCGATAAGCATCAAATAAAATCTGATAAAATCTCAAACAGCGTCGTTTATTTGAGCGAACAAGTTCATCACTGCGTTAATAAAACTTTGCGAATAATCGGTTTGGAAGATGTAATTATTCGATATATCGAATTAGACGATCATTCGAGAATTGATGCAAAATCCTTTGAATTGCAGATTGAACAAGACAAAAAAGCGGGCTTGAATCCGTTTTTAGTTGTGGCTTCGACCGGAACGACGGACACCGGCGCGGTTGATCCTTTGCGGGCAATCGGAAAAATCGCTCAGGCGAACGAATTATGGTTTCACGTTGATGCGGCTTACGGCGGTTTTTTTATTTTGACCGAAGCCAAAAAAGCACTTTTTGACGGCGTTGAAATGGCGGATTCGCTGATCGTTGATCCACACAAAGGAATGTTTTTGCCCTTTGGAATCGGCGCGGTTTTGGTGAAAGATAAGGAAGCGGTTTTTCATTCAAATCATTACGCCGCAAATTATATGCAGGATGCAATGCTGGAAGATATACCGACAAATCCATCCGACGTTTCTCCCGAATTAACCAAACATTTTCGCGGTTTGCGAATGTGGCTTCCGCTTCGACTTCACGGCATCGAGCCGTTTATTGCTTGTTTGACGGAAAAATTACTGCTGACCGAATACTTTAGAAAAAGACTCGTCGAAATCGGGTTTGAAGTCGGTCCCGAACCGGATTTATCGGTCAGCTATTTTTGGTTTGCGGCAAAAGATTTGGACGAGAACGCTTTTAATAAAAGACTGATGGAATTGATTCACGAAGACGGCAGAGCGTTTTTAAGTTCGACCGTTTTGAAAGGCAGGTTCGTCATCAGAATCGCCGTTTTGTCTTTCAGAACAAAATTAAATGAAGTTGATAAAGCAATCGAAATGATCGAAGAAATGAAGATAAAATGTTTGGGAGAATTTAATCACGCCGGTTAGATTTTATTCTTCCTTTTTGCGCTCGGCGATTTGCAGAGCGAGTTCGACGCGGTTGTTTAAGTTTTTCTTGTCGAGAATGCGGCTGATGTGTCCTTCGATGGTTCGCAGGCTCAAATTCAGTTCGGCGGCGATTTCCTTATTACTCAAACCTTTGGCGACCTCTTCGGCGACGCGCCATTCAGCATCGGTTAATTCCTCGTCGCGGATAAATTCGCATCCGGGCGCGGTTTTAATCCGCGTTTTTGACATTCGGGCGATGTTTTATGACATCCAATCGCGGAAAGTTTCCCAAAGCAGCCAGATGTTGAGCGCAGCGATGAGGACGGCGACCGTCCACGCGAGAATTTTGCACCACAAAGGATTGACGAATTCGCCCATTTTTGCTTTATCGCTCGTGAACATCACGAGCGGAAAGACGGCGAATGAAAGCTGCATACTTAAAATTACCTGACTTAAAATCAAGAGCCGCGTCGTTCCCGACGCGCCGTAGATTAAAGTAACGATGACCGCCGGAATAATGGCGATGAGGCGCGTGATTAAACGCCGCAGCCACGGACGCAGGCGCATATTTAGAAAGCCTTCCATCACGATTTGTCCGGCGAGCGTTCCGGTCAGTGTTGAATTCTGCCCGGAAGCGAGCAGCGCGACGGCGAACAGACTGCTTGCGCCGGTTACGCCCAAAAGCGGCGTGAGCAGTTTGTAAGCCTCGTCAATTTCGGCGACTTCGGTGTTGCCGCTCGTATGAAACACGGCGGCGGCGACGATTAAAATCGCGCCGTTGATAAACAGCGCGAACATCAGCGCGACGGTCGAATCAATCGTCGCAAACTTGATCGCTTCGCGTTTACCCGTTGCCGTTCGCTCGTAATTGCGCGTTTGGACAACCGACGAATGCAAATAAAGATTGTGTGGCATCACGGTCGCGCCCAAAATGCCGATGGCGATGTAGAGCATCGTCGGGTTTGTGATAATCTGCGGCGACGGGATAAAACCGTTGATAATTCCGGCAACATCGGGCTGCGAGAAAATAATTTCCGCGCCGAAACAAATGCTGATTGTCGCAATCAGCAAAATGACGATTATTTCAAGCCAGCGAAAACCGCGATTTTGCAGAAACAACAGCAGCATCACGTCAAATGCCGTCAGACACACGCCCCAAATCAACGGGATGCCAAATAACAAATTGAGTGCGATTGCCGAGCCGATAACTTCCGCCAAATCACACGCCGCAATCGCAATTTCGCACAAAATCCACAGCACGAAAGAAACCGGCGGGCTGTAATTGTCGCGGCACGCCTGCGCCAAATCGCGCCCGGTAACGATTCCCAAACGCAGTGCGAGTGCTTGCAGCAGAATCGCCATCAGGTTGGAAATCATAATCACCGACAGCAGCGCATAGTTAAACTGCGAGCCGCCCGCTAAATCCGTCGCCCAATTTCCGGGGTCCATAGAACCGACGGCGACCATATAACCGGGACCGGAAAACGCCAGCAATTTGCGCCAAAAACCCGCGCCGTGCGGCACTTTCAGAGTCGCGTTGGCTTCGGGAAGGCTCGGCGGCGATTGTCTGCGCCAGCCGTCCGTTAATATCTCGGCGGCGTTTTTACTCATATAAATTAATCGTTCACTTTAAATCTGACAACAGAAAAATTTTTAAGTTTGAAACAATTATGTTTTTTCTTTAAATCTACTAACCGATTAAAACCATATCGAGAAATTCAATCCAGCTAATAATAAAGTTAGATTAGTCTAAATCACGACTTTTGAAATGTAAAGTGTTATCATTCGGAGGTTAATTTATTTGGCAGGAAAAAGATTATGACGACAACGGAAAATCCGGTTCACGGAAAAATCGGGCAACATATTACGCCGATTATCGAAGATTATTTAAAGGCGATTTACACTTTGGAGCAGCGCGAAGGTCAGGTTCGCACGGTCGCGCTGGCGGAAATCTTAAACGTCAAACCGCCGACTGTAACGGCGATGTTAAAGACGCTTGCCAATTTCAAGTTCATCAAATACGAGCCGTATCAGGCAGTTGAATTAACCGAAAAAGGCAGACTGATCGCGCTTGAAATCGTGCGGCATCATCGCCTGATAGAACTTTATTTAGTCGAAGCGTTGGGTTTTTCTTGGGACGAAGTTCACGAAGAAGCCGAAGTTTTAGAGCATTTTATTTCCGAGAAACTCGAAGCCAAAATCGCCGAATATCTGGGCAATCCGACGCGCGATCCGCACGGTGATCCGATTCCGGCTTTGGACGGCACGCTGCCCGATCACTCGATAATTTCGCTGGCTGAATCGCGCGAAAAAAAATTGCATCGTATCACGCGCGTCGCCACGCAGGATTCCGAAAAGCTGCGCTATCTCGCGAATTTGGGAGTAATTCCGGGCGGACGCGTCAAGATTTTGGCGAAAGCTCCGTTTGACGGACCGATCACGGTGGAAATCGGCAAACAAACTCACGCGCTCGACAATCGTCTGGCGCGAATAATTATCGTCGAATAAAAGTCGCTCGCAAAAAGTAGATATTGATGATAAATTAGTCGGCATCATCACGCGGTTTCCATATAATCGGCGAGCGACGCGCTCAACTCCGCTTGATTGAAATGCGGATATTTTCTCGAACCCGGAAAACGGCGCACGTCCGCCAGAGCTTCAATTTCGTTAGCATTGAGCAGTTCGATAAACTCGTCAAGTGAGTGCGTCGAATGTCCGATAGTCCAAATTTTCAATCCTTCCTTATCCAACATATCTGTTATTCAGCTTTCGGAAACGATTAATACAAACCCGGAACGCGGCGAAAAGCCTTCTCGACAATCAAATTTTAATGGAAGTTGCTCGTGGGCTGGCGGCAGATAGAACTCCGAAAGCAGTTAATGAAAGCATCGAGAGTCGAACGGAGAGAGCCGTTGCCGTGATGGAAGAGTTGGGCGGAGTGGCGATTCCCGAAAAAGTTGACGAAAAGTTACTGCTTCAAAGCGGCAGCGGCTGTCCATTTTCCGATTCGGTGGCGGAACACCCGGAAGTTTGCCGACTTGCTGAAACGCTTTTATCGGAAATTACGGGACTTGAAGTGCGCGAGCATTGCAAGCGCGGCGACGCTCCGCGTTGCGCTTTTGAAATTATCACTGATAATTAAGATATGAAATCTCCTCTTGAAATCGGAAGTATTGGATTGATCGAGTCATTGAAAAAAGCGGGGCGCACCAAAACCTTTAAAGCGGGCGCGGAACTATTTGCGGAAGGCGAACAAGCAGACTTTCTGCCGATTATTTTAACCGGCAAAGTGAAGATGATTCATTTTCTCGAAGCTGGAAAGGAAGTAATTATCGGCATTTTCGGCGACGGCGAGATGTTTGCCGTGCCGCCTGTTTTCGATGGCGAACCTTATCCGGCGACTGCTATTGCAATGGAAAAATCGAAAATTCTTTTGCTTTACCGCAAAGATTTTTTGCGGCTTTTAGAAGAATCGAGCGAATTTTCGTTTATCGTCATTAGTTGGATGTGTGAGATGTTAAGGGAAAAAACGGCGGCGATTCAGAATTTGGCAACTGCTTCGCCGGAACACCGCGCCGGAAATGTAATTGTCCGCTTGTCTAAAAACGAAAGTTCCCGAATTGAACCGATAACGATCACCGTGCGTCGTCAGGACATCGCGGAAATGGCTGGTTTGACGACCGAAACGACGATTCGCGCCATCCGAAAATTAGCCGACAAAAATCTTATTAAAATCAAGCGCGGCAAAATTATCATTGACGACTTTGAGCCTTTGCGCGAATTTTTAGCGAGCTAAAAAAACTTAAAACATTAAAAAAGTTCTACCGTCGAGCGGCTAACATATTCGAGCATTCGATTGGCAATCGCGTTTGCCCGCATCTTCAGATACTCGCTTGTTTCTCCTGCAAAATTTTCGTCAATTGTTTCGTAAAAAATTTCGAGCCAGCGATTAAAATGTTCAAAGGTGAGCGGCGTTTTTTGGTTTAATTCGCCGTGAACCTGCATCGGATTTCGTTCGTGTTTTTGGTAGTTGCCCGTGCCGAAAAGCATCGTTTCCCAAAAATCGCCGATAATCGGCAAGTGGTGATATAAATCGAGTTTCGCCACGTCGGTAAAAATGTAACCAATTTCTTTGTCGCTCATCGCTCTGGCGTAAAAGCGATTCATCAAATCGTCAATATCGGCACGGTTTTCAATATCTTTCATTGTTCAAGCCTCAGATTACTTTTTAACAGACTCGCGCCCAAGATGAAAAGCAGTATAAATTTCAACACTTCAAAGGCGATAAAAATCAGATGTGTGTTCGAGTGCGGCGCGACAGTTCCGGCGGTTTGCGCGGCGGATTCGTTTCGCGGAATTCGTGCGTTTCACACGAATAAACTTGCAATTTGTCGGCGAGTTCTTCGGAATCAACGTCCGCCGTGAGATTTAAAACATAAAGTGCTTCGGAAACAGGTATCCGCGCAATTCGCGCCGCCTGTGCAACCGTCACTCTGCCGCTCATCGCCCGCCGCAGTTTCGGATAATTCAAACGCTCGAATTCCGGCGCAAGCCAGACGAACGCACTCAACAAATGTTCCCCGAGTTCCAAAACTTCTTTGACTTTCATATCTGCCGTAACTTTCATTTGTCCGAAACCTCCTGACTTGACTTGAGTATGAACCGAAGAAAACTCGGAAAATATGATTTGAATCACAATGTGGAATTCTTTGATTTTTTTCTCTCCAAAAGCAATAAACTACGTCAATTTATTGAAATTCGAGTGGCTTTCCTTGATCGAGAAAAAATCCTTTTATGCGATGGCGTTTTTTTATCTGCTGCTCGGTCTGATGACATCGGCGGCGAACTTTCCGTTTCCAAATACTTAAGCGGGCAGTTGAAGTTGATCAAGTTAAATTTTACCGGATGAATCAAACTTTAGCTGAAACGAAATTTCTCATTTCTCCGAAGTGCCGCTGCGAAGCCGAAACCGCTGAAATAAAATGTCCGCGCTGCGGCGGGATTTTATTTACGGCGACGAAAATCCGTGCGCTCGGCGAATTGATTTTGATTCACTTCCCGAAAAAGTTTGACAACCGCGGCGGCGGTCGAGTAATCTGTAAATCGGAGGTGGTAGAAATATGATAAATAATTCAATCGAAACACCACCGGACTTTTCGAGCCGGTAAGACCGGCAAAGCCCGCGAAGGTAAAAAAATTTCGGCTGCGGTTGATAACAAGGCGTTGAAAACAAGGAAAATTTTGGTGGCGAAAAGCGATAAACGCTCTAATCAATCTTTTCAGTTTCTCCGGCTAAATTATTAAACTGAAACCGACCAAAATAAGAAAAAGGCGATTCAAACCGAATCGCCTTTTTTCGTTACAAAAATCAGAAACGCTTTGTTCGCTTTTCTGATTTACTCTCGATTTGAATTGACGTTCGAGTTCATATTTGAATTCATATTTGAATTCTTCGGACGCTTCGAGTTGCTTTTCATATTCGAGTTCATCATCGAATTTGAATTCATCATCATATTCGAGTTCATCGAATTTGAATTCATCATCATATTTGAATTCATATTCGAGTTCATCATCGAGTTTGAATTCATATCCATATTTGAATTCATCATTGAGTTTGAATTCATCATATTACCGTTCATCATATTCGAGTTCATCGAATTTGAATTCATCATCATATTCCCGTTCATATCGCCGTTCATATTATTCATATTCTCGTCCATATTCGCGTTCATATTTTTGTTCTTTTTGTTCTTCTTCTTTTTGTTTTTTTTGTTGGTGTTGCCGTTTTGCATGCTGTTGTTTTGCTGGTCGTCAAAACTGCTGCCGCTAACGGTTTTTTGACCGGCAAATAATATGCTGGTCAAAAAAAGAGCGGTCAGCAAAGCTAAACCGCCGATTGTCATCATCATTCTCTTCATAGCTAATCCCTTCCTTATTTGAAATTTGAAATTAAATTTTAGTTTTTAATTTACCAATCCGGCTTTCACTAAATTCGCGTTTGAAATAGTGATTGCCGAAATCCTTGATTTATTGTTTTGCGCCTAACGCTGAAAATATCTTTGTCTAAAAAATGCGTTCCTTCGGCAAACAAACTTTCGCCGCTTCAAAGACGCTTAAACACAAACTATATTTTCTTTTAACATTTTCAACGAAATTTATTTGTAATGCAACCGACAAAGCCGCCGCTCAAACATATAATAGCGAAAATTTGAAATTTTTGATGTTATAATTTATAAAGACGCTGGTTTCAGACAGTTTATTTTTCAAAAATAACATCTAAGATTCGAGGTGAAAATTTTATGAACACAACTTTCGATGATTACAGAATGAATTATTCGGCTGCCGATGCTTTGCCGGAAGCACGCGCCGCGTTTATTCGTCAAACGTATTTGCATCTGGCGGGCGCACTGCTCGTTTTCGGTTTGATGGAAACGTATCTCGTCGCTTCCGGCGCGGGTTTGGCGATTGCTCAAACGATGCTCGGCGGGCGTTGGTCGTGGGCGATTGTGCTGCTCGCTTTTATGGGCGTTTCGATGCTCGCTAATTGGTGGGCGAATTCGCAAACCTCGCGGGCGATGCAGTATCTCGGTCTCGCGCTCTACGTCGTCGCCGAATCCATAATCTTTCTGCCGCTTCTTTTTATCGCGCACATCACGGCGGGCGGCGGAGTGATTTTGCAGGCGGGCATCGCCACGCTCGGTTTGTTTTTAGGTTTGACGGCGGTCGTCTTTTTGACGCGCAAGGATTTTTCATTTCTAGGTCCGATTTTGGCAATCGGATTTTTCGTCGCGCTCGGCTTTATTTTCTCCGGCATCGTTTTCGGATTCAGTTTAGGAAACGTCTTTTCCTTTGCGATGGTCGCCTTTGCGGGCGGCGCGATTCTTTATCAAACTTCAAATATTCTGCACCGCTACCGCACCGACCAGCACGTCGCCGCGTCGCTCGCGCTGTTTGCCAGCGTCGCGCTTTTGTTCTGGTATATTTTGCGGATTTTTATGGGTTCGAGAAATTAGACGAGATTTAATTTGGCGAAATTTGCAAATTCATTTGCGGAGTGTTTATCTAAAAAAGATATTCGCTCCGCATTATTTTTTGGAAGATTTTTATTAACAGAATGAGCAAGGGAAACGAACAAGACAGCATCGAAATAAAATCTGAAAACAATCAAACCCAATCAAAATTACCTTCGACATTTCGCGCTCTCAAACATCGCAATTTTCAATTTTTCTTCGGCGGACAATTTATTTCGCTAACCGGAACGTGGATGCAGACGGTCGCCGAAAGCTGGCTGATTTATCGTCTGACGGGTTCGGTCGTTTTGCTTGGACTCGTTCGGTTCGCCTCGCAGATTCCGGTCTTTTTGCTCGCGCCGATTGGGGGCGCGGTTGCCGATAGATTTAACCGCCGCAAAATTTTAATCGCTACGCAGACTTGGGCGATGACTTTGGCGTTTATTCTGGCGATGCTGGTTTTAACCGGCAATATCAAAGAATGGCATTTGTTCGTGATTGCCGCGCTACTCGGTTTGGGAAACGCTTTCGACATTCCGACCAGACAGGCGTTTGTCGCAGATATGGTCGGCAGAGAAGATTTGCTGAACGCGATTGCTTTGAATTCTTCGATGTTCAACGGTGCGCGCATCATCGGTCCGGCAATCGCCGGATTGCTCGTCGCCGCCGTCGGCGAAGGCTGGTGTTTTCTTTTTAACGCGCTGAGTTACGTCGCCGTCATCACCGGATTTCTTTTGATGAACGTCAAAGTCGAAATTCGTCCGCGCGTCGGTTCGACCGTTTCAAACATCGCCGAAGGATTTAAGTTCGTCGCCAAAACGCCGCCGATTCGCGCACTGCTTTTGCTGCTCGGTTTGGTCAGTTTGATGGGAATGCCGTATTCCGTTTTGATGCCGATAATCGCCGATAAATTTTTGGGCGGCGGCTCGGACACGCTCGGTTATTTGATGGGCGCGTCAGGCGTGGGCGCGTTAATCGCCGCGCTAGTTTTGGCTTCGCGCAAACAAGTTTTCGGTCTCGGTCGCTGGGTCAATTTCGCTTCCGCCGGATTCGGAATTTTTCTGATTGTGTTTTCCTTCTCGCGCTCGTTCTGGCTTTCGATGATTTTGCTCTTGCCAATCGGATTTTCGATGATGACGCAGATGTCTTCGTCAAACACTCTGATTCAAGCGATGGTGCCGGACGAATTGCGCGGGCGCGTAATGAGCGTCTATTCGATGATGTTTATGGGAATGGCTCCAATCGGTGCGCTACTCTCCGGCTGGCTCGCCGAGTATATCGGCACGACTGAAACGATTGCGCTCGGCGGAGCGGCTTGTATTTTGGGAGCAATAATTTTCGGCTGGCGACTTCCATCTCTGCGCGGCGAAGCCAGACGAATGATTGTTGCGCTGCAAATGACCGCCGGTGCGCCCGCCTCGAAAGCGAGTTTCCAAGAACCGCCGATGATGACGGGCGAAGTTTCAATCAAGACGAATTAAATTACAAATTTCAAACTGCGAATTACGAGATTGAAAAAAATTTTCCTCATTCGCAATTCGTAATCTGTTGACATTTATTTTCTGTCATATTTATTTATCTTCAATTTTTTCTAACTTTTATTTCACTTTTATTTCGCGTAACCGTTCGGATTTTTCTGTTTCCAATCCCAAGCCGTTTCGATTATCATTTCGATGTCGGCATATTTCGGTTTCCAGTCTAAAACTTCGGCGGCTTTCGCGGCGTTGGCGATCAAGTGCGACGGATCGCCCGCGCGACGCGGCTCGATTTTCATCTCAATCGGTTTGCCCGTAATTTTTCGCGCCGCTTCGATCACTTCCAAAACGGAAAAACCTTTGCCGTTGCCGAGATTAATTTTTGTCGAATCGCCGCCGTTTTTTAAATAGTCGAGAGCGCGAATATGCGCGTCAGCCAAATCTGAAATATGAATATAATCGCGGACGCAAGTTCCGTCCGCCGTGTCGTAATCGCCGCCAAAAACCGAAACGAACGGCAGTTTCCCGTCCGCCGCGTTCAAAATATTCGGAATCAGATGCGTTTCCGGTTCGTGATCTTCGCCGCATTTTTCGGTCGCGCCCGAAGCGTTGAAATAACGAAGCGCGACGAATTTCAATTCGTAAGCCGTATCATAACTTTCCAAAATTCGCTCGGTCATAAACTTCGACCAGCCGTATGGATTGACGGGTTTTTGCGGATGATTTTCGTCAATCGGAATATATTGCGGATCGCCGTAACTCGCGCAGGTCGAAGAAAACACGACTTGTTTGACGTTCAATTCGATCAAAGCGTTGAGCAGATTATTCGTCTGAAAAGTGTTGTTCTCAAAATACTTCGCCGGATTCGTTACCGATTCGCCGACATACGCATACGCGGCAAAATGGACGCACGCTTCGATGCCGTGTTTCTCAACAATCCTTTTAACCGATTCCTTATCGCCGACATCGCCTTCATAAAAAGTTACGTCCGCATCGAGCGCGGCGCGATGTCCGTAGACCAAATTATCAAGCACGACGACCGTTTCACCTTTTTCCCGTAAAAGTTCAACCGTCGCGCTCCCAATATAACCCGCGCCGCCTGTTACTAAAATTGCCATTTAATATATTTCCTTTTCCAATCCTTCCGCCGTATTTTTGCCGACCAGAATTTTAACCTTTCCGGCTTCAAAAACATATTTCATTTCACGATTATAAAATCCGAAGATTTTGTGGTGAAATTTTCATCGTTCGCTCATTCCAAATGCAAAACTTCTATTTTTATTTTTAACAGATTAATGTTTTTTTTAAAATACTTCGTTTAAGATAAAAAATCTCTTGACACGCGCCGACTATTAAAGTAAAAATTTTCACGTAAGTTTGTTTTACACTGGTTTTCGTGAAGTTTGTTCTAACACACTTTAAGGAGAAAAAAATGGCAACAAAAAAACCAACAAAAAGTCCTATGAAATCAACAGCAGCTAAAAAACCTGCGATGACCAAAGCGGCAAAACCCGCCGCTAAACCAGCAGCAAAGTCAGCGGCGAAACCCGCAGCTAAATCAGCGATGACAAAAGCAGCCGCTAAACCGGCAGGCAAGACAATGGCTAAACCCGCAGCTAAACCAGCAGCTAAATCCGCAGCCAAATCAGCCGCGAAACCGGCGGCAAAGTCGGCAGCTAAACCAGCAGCTAAAACAATGGCTAAACCCGCAGCTAAAAAAGCTCCAGCTAAAAAAGCTCCGGCTAAAAAAGCTCCGGCTAAAAAAAAATAAATAATTCAGCGAAAAAAATCGTCAGTGCCACCGGCGATGTTTTAACTGAAATTTTGAAAGGAGCGGTAATCGGCGCAGTAACAGGCGCGGTTGACGCTGGAGCGCAAGCTGCCGGAGTCGGCAAAAAAATAAAAGCCGAAGCCAAAAAAGTAAAAGCTGCGAGTTCCGGCGTAAAATCAAAAACGTCGGGTTTGAGCAGCAAAACAAAAACCAAATAATAAACCAAGAGTAACAAGTGTTTTTCTCTTGGTTTTTTATTTTACACAAAAAATCTCGCTTGAAAGTTTAGTGATTTTCCAGCGAGATTTTTATCGTTTCGATGTTTTTCAAAACGGCGATTCTTCATCGTCTTCGTTCGCGTCAAAAACGATTCTTTTTTTTATTTTCGACTCGCGCTCCGGCTCGCGCAAATCTTCCGTTTTGATAATTTCCAAATTCGGATTTCCGTTTTCGTCCTTAAGTAAAACTTCGATGCGCCGCTCGGCTTGGTTCAGACGCTCCTGACATTCGCGCGAAAGCCGCACGCCGTCTTCAAAAAGTTTGAGACTGTCTTCCAAAGATGAATCGCCCGCCTCCAAACGGCGCACGATTTTTTCTAAATCCTGCAGCGAGGTTTCAAATGTTTGTTTTTTTTCAGCCATAGATTTATTTGAAAATTTCTTTGGTTCGTTTCAAAATATCTTCCAAATTTGAAACGCCGAGTTGCTCGCCCGCTTGTTTAATCCCGCCTTTTTGCGCGGCGACGATTAAATCTTTTCCAATTGTTTCCGCCACGCGCCGCGCCAAAACTTCGTCTTTGACGGCGACCACTTGCCAGCGTTCGCCGTTTCGTTTGAGAGTTACTTCGAGGGGTCTGTCCGGCATTTTGCTTTTCACAAACGCCTTGTCGTCATTTTCGGTGATGTCTAAATAATTACTCGCGCCAATAGCGATTGTCCAAAACGGAAATTTTTCAAACGCCTTGGTCTTTTCACGAATCAAATTCGGAACTTCCGCGCGGGCGCGCTGCTTGATCGCCGGCATCAAAGGCGCGGCAACTTGCGCCATTTTTTGAATCGTCGCCGGAGCTAAACCGCGCCCGTAAAGTTCGACGGCTTTGTCGGTAATCTGCGGCATAAAATCGTCAACTACTGCGTCTGTATCAACTAATTCGTCAATTGTTTTCTGGTCATCGCGTCTGGCTGCGTCAACCAGTAATGCAAGCGAATACTGCGGAGTTTTTTTCAAATGCCGCCAATAAAAATAACCGCCAATTGCGCCGATTATCAAAAATAAAATCAGAGCAGCACCGACAAATTTTAATATCTTAAAAAAAACGCTCGGTTTTTTCGGCGCGATTTGATTTTCAAAAAGCGTCGGAGTTTTAAAGTTCGTTTCCGTGTTTTCTTTTTCCTGCGCGTTTAAGTCAACCGTAAATTTCGACATCGTTTCTTCGAAATGAGAATTTAAATTTTTACTTTTACTTTTTACTTTCCAAAACTCTCGCTTCTATTCTGCCACGCGCCAGACGAATTTTCACATTGTCATCGGGCTTTACATCTTTTGCGTCGCGCAAAATTTCGCCGCCTTCGGTTTCGGTAATCGAAAAGCCGCGACTCAAAACCGCGAGCGGTGAAAGCGCGTCGAGCGTCGCCATTTTGATTTTCAGTTGTTCATCTTTTGCGTCAGCCGTTTTTTTCATCGCGGCGATTTGTTTCTGCCGCAAAAGTGCAAGACGAGTTTTTTTATCGTTCAATCTCGAAGCGAGTTTGAGCGGCGACAGACGATTCGCCGTAATGTCCAATCGTCGTTTTTTTTCCTTCAATTTTTCCGCCAAAGCGTCGCGCATCAATCCGGTCGCGTCTTCAATCTCATATCGCCAATCCTTCAATCGCTGCGGAAATTCGGCGAAGACGGGCGACAGCGCAGCTTCTTGAAATATCGAACGCGAATGTAGAATTTTATAATTAACGATTTGAAATAAATCCTGCGTTCGCTGCCGAATAAACGCTTCGATATTGTCTTCGCTTTCGGCGACGATTTCCGCCGCCGCGCTCGGTGTCGGCGCACGCCGGTCAGAAACGTAATCGGCAATCGTAAAATCAATTTCGTGTCCGACGGCGGAGATAACCGGAATCGCGGAATTGCGAATCGCCCGCGCCACTCGCTCTTCATTAAACGCCCACAAATCTTCCGCCGAACCGCCGCCGCGCCCGACGATTAAAACGTCAATTTTCTCATCTGAAATTTTGTTATATTCGTTCGCCAGATTTATTGCCGCTTCGATTTCTTCTCCGGCGGTTTCGCCCTGTACGCGCGTCGGAATCAAAGTGATGTGAACGGTCTTCGTTCGGCGCGACAGGACATTCAAAACGTCGTGAAACGCCGCTCCGTTCGGCGACGTAACCACGCCGATGCGACGCGGAAAAAACGGCAGAGCGCGTTTCAAATCTTCGTCGAATAAACCTTCTTTTGAAAGTTTCGATTTGATTTGCTCGAACGCGACCTTCAACGCGCCTTCGCCAACCGGCTCAAGCGATTCAACTAAAATTTGATATTCGCCTTTCGGCTGATAAACCGAAAGTTTCCCGCGCACGCGAACCTGCAAACCGTCAAACGGTTGAAAGTGAATCCGCAAATTATTTCTGACGTAACAAGCGGCGCGAAGTTGCGAATCGCCGTCGTGCAAAGTGAAATACCAATGCCCGGAATGTGCCGCGATGAAATTGATAATTTCGGCTTCGATCCAAACTGAGGCGAACGATTTTTCGAGCGCGGTTTTGACTTGCTCGTTGAGTTCGGAAACGGTCAAAGGGCGACGTTCTTCCTCGTCGAAGAGAGATTTTAACAGCGAGCTTTTCACTTATTTTCCTGATTGTTTATTTTCCGCTTCCCAAATTTTATCTATATTGAAATAAAGCGTCGTGTTCTCATTTGTTCTCGCATTAACCGCCGTGAAAACGTCGTAGCGGTGTCCGTCTATACTTTTCAAACTTTGCGAATTAGACTTGTAGCCGAGAAATTTCATTAGCGTATATTCTTCGTCAATCGTAATCGGTTGAAAAGCGGTTTTGGCAGACGTTCCATCGTTTCCGTCCTGAATCGAACTGAGCAAACCGACGAGAACGGCTTTGTGAAATTCCGCGTTTTTGTCGTCCTTCAATTCTTTGCTGGCGAGATAGGCGATTTGATGCGCGTTCGCGTCAACGTAGTTTTTCTCTAAAATTTTGTCCGCTTGTTTCAAGGCTTCTTTGTAATTTTTTTCGCCAAACGGTTTCATCATTTTTTCACGCTCTTTTTTGTCTTGACCGTCGTAGGAATAATCCTTTGTCTCGGCAAAAGCCATTCGCAAAGCCTTGTAATCAATGTTCGTGTCGCCGCCTTTCAATTTCGTTAAAAGCTCTTGATATGAAACTTTCGGCGAATTTTCAGGCTTGATTTGGTCGTCCGGTTTTGACGGAGCGGTTTGCGCTTGAACGACAAAAGTCGCGGCTAAAATACAAAGTAATAAAGTCAGCAATTTGTTTTTCATAATTTTATTTTCCTTTTAAGTTTTTGAATTCGATGCAATAAAAATTTATCCGGCTGTTTCGGCGTGTTCTAAAATTATCATAAATTTATTCGCCCGCGCTTCCTCGAAAAGTTTTTTGATTAAGTTTCGTTTGGAAATCTCCAGCTTGTTCGCTTCATAAAATTTCGCTGTATCTTCTTCGCTCGACGCGGAATTTATCAAGCCGATGAGTTTGCTCGAAGTAAGGCGCAGAACGGCTTTTTCTTCGACCGGATTTTTGCCGACGCGGACGTTTTTCAGATTCGTATAAAGCATCATTTTCAGCAAGCCGTCTTTGATGTCGTTTTCGCTCGGCATAATCGCGCGGCTGCTGTGTTTGTCTTCGATGAGATAAAGCGTTTTGTCTTCGACGCGCGTTTCGTCGCAGGTAAAGAAATATTTTCCGCCAGCCAAATTCGTAATCGTTACGCCGCCTTTCGTGTCGGTGGCGAGGGCTTCCTTCGGCTGGATTGATTCGAGTTCGCGGCTCTGACCGCGACGCGATTTGCTGCGCGAAAACAGTGCGAAACTTTCCGGCGTTTCGGCGAGTTTTATCAGTTGATTCAGAGCCGTTTCGTCGTGCAGATAAGTTTTCGTATTTTTGGAGATTTCCGCGTAGGCGAGTTTGGCTTTTTCAAATGTGTTTTTTAATCGTTTAGCTTCGAGTTCGTTCCATTCACGCGCCGAGCCTTTGAAATCGAAAACTTCTTTGAGCCGCGAAGCGATGTATTCGTTATCGAATTTTTGCGCGGTGATTTGGTCGGCGCGTTTCGTGTTTTTCACCGCGTCTTTGTAATAAGCGAGAACGACGTGAACGTCCAAAAGACTGAGCAGCGAAATCGTGTCCCACTGCAAAAAATCTCTCTCGCCGCCCAAACCTTCGTCTTTGACGACCGGAATTATCGCCGCTTTTTTTCCGTCGTAGCGGAGCGTGTCATAAACCCGTTCGTATGGATAAGAGCGCGTGCGCTTCGGCGAAATCCAACGGCTGACGGCGAGCGTTTTGTCTCCCTGCGCGAGTCTGAACGCGCCGGTCGTTTTGTTAATATCAAAATTTTCAAATTTGAATTCGCGCAAAGTATCGCCGATAAATTGTTTGTAATTTATTCGTTCGACTTCGCCGGAAATTTGAGCGGTTTGGGATTGCGAAAAAGCATTTACCGCAAAGACACAAAGGACACAAAAAAGATAAAGGGCGATTTTTTTGTTTTTTGACTTTTTCACTTTTTACACTTTCTCCTTTTCCTTTTTTGTGTCCTTTGTGGTGAGAAATCTTTTTACTTAACTTCCACGACCGAACCTAATTTTACAAAAGAATTCGCTCTTTTAACCTTCACTTTCAAACGCGGCGAAGCGCGATTTTCGGGCGCGTCCGAAACGTCGGAGCGAAACGTAATCGAGTAAGCCGTGCGGAGCTGGACGACAATATCGTCGTATGCTTTTTGCAGTTGGCTGAGCGCGGTTATCGGATAATAAATGCCGCCGGAAATTTGCGCCAGTTTTGCCCCTTCGCTTTCGGCTTTCGTCGTCAAACCGATATACCGCGAGCGCAAAGGGTCAATCGAATTTTCCGCATCGTTCGCCGCCGAAGCCGCAATCAAACCCGACGGAACGTAGAGCGGATAAATCAACGCGCCGCCGTCCTGAATCGAACCGAGCAACGAATCGAAAGCCAGAAACGAGCGATTGTCGTCGCCGTCCGAGAGAACGACAATCGCCGGTCTCTCGCCTTTCAGAGGGCGCAGAGTTTCCGCTAAGGTGTAAGCCAGAGCGTCGTAAAAAGCCGTTCCGCCACCCGCGTCGAAGGTGTCCAAACTCTCGGAAAGTTTTTCTTTGTCGGTCGTAAATGTCGAAAGCATTTTGACATCTTCGTTGAAAATTATAATGGCGATTTTGTCCTGCGGGCTGACCGTGTTGACGAAATTTCGCGCCGCCTTGCGAATAAAATCAACGTAGTTGTCCACGCTTCCCGAAACGTCGAGCAGCAGAACTAAATTAAACGGCGCGGTCGTCGGCTCAACCGATAAAATCTCGCGGTTTTCGCCCGCTTCGACGACTTCAAAATCGTCTTTTTTCAAATCATCAATGGCGCGATTATTCAAATCGGTTACGCGAACGAGAACCCGTTTGATTTGCGAGCGCGTCGCGTCTTGAACGCTTTTGCTTTCACTCAAAACGGGAAAAGTTTTTCGCGGCGGCAAAGTTTTCGCATACTCGCCGAAGTATTTCGGACTCGCCCGCCGAATCGCTTCGGTCAGCAGCGAATCGCCGCTTCGGATAATCGCCTTTGCCGCTTCCGTCAGCGGTCGCTCGCGCAAATCCGACGGAACTTCATTCGGGTTGACATTTAATAAAATAATACCGCGGGCGGTCGAGAAATATAATTTTATCGGCTTTGATTTTTGATCTTTGGGCTTTGATTTTTGATTTTTGTCCGTCGTCTGTTGCTCGTCGTTTGTGGTTTTTTCGTCGTCGGACTTTTCAGCTTCGGCTTCGCTTTTTACTTTTGCCTTTTTACTTTTTACCTTTGAAGCGTTTTCGCCCAAACTTCCGTGAATGACAAATTTTCCGGCGGCTTTTTCCTTCACTTTTTCAAGTTCGACATCGCTCAAAAAGCGCGGGCGCGATTCCGTCCAGACGAAATCATATCTTAAATCGTCGAGCGGAACATTCGCGGCAATCGTGCCGGTTTCGGTTTTGATTTCGGCGGATTCGACCGCGCCTTCGAGACTAACTTCGCCATCTTTGGCTTCGATTTTTACTTTTGTTCCGGCGGGAATTTTCAGAGACAAATCAATCCGCGCTTTCTGGTCGGACGGGGCGACAAGAATTTCCAAATGCTTCGCGTCCGAAACGATTTTCAAATCATCTTCCTTCGCATTTTCGGCGGTGAGAAATGCCTGCCCGTTTTTCGCTTCCGCATCGTCGGTCGGTTCGGATTCCTGCGCGACGAGATGAACGCGCCCGTAAAAATTCGTAATTTGAATCGAGCCGTTTTCGGCGAGCGGAAAATCGCGCCGGACGGTTTGCGCGTGAATCGCAGAGGCAAAGAAAATTGCTAAGAATAAACTAAAAAACTTCATAGTCATTTTTAGATGAAAACGCAAATCAGGATAGACGCACCCGAATGAATTTTCCCGAATTGCTTTTTCTCTTTTTAATCATTCGGTCAAATTGAGCAAATCATTACCTTCAAATTGACACAATTTGAAGGAATATTCATCGCTATAAAAAAGTTAAGTCCAATTATTTCCTCATTTAAGAAATGGCACAAGCATTGCCCCAACGACTCCCGCCTGACTTGGGCGACAAATTGATTAGCTTAAAGCAAGAGAACAAAACTTAATGAATAAAAATACCTTTAACAAACTTAAAAAATTCTACGCAGGATTCCTACTGCTCACTTTTTGTCTGCAAATATTTTCCTTTGCGGCAGCGGCGCAATTCGTCAGAGAGCCTAATGCCGGGAAGAAAACTGACGAAACGGTTTCCGACGAAACGACTGATGAAAATTTTACAGGTCAAATAGCGAAACGCAAAATCGCGCCGGATTTGGAAGAAAAAACGACCGAATTATCTTATGGGCTGCGCGGTGAAGAAACGCAAAAAGTCATTATCCAACTAAAGTCCGACACGCTGCTTAACGAAATGTCCGGCAATTCGCTGGACAAAACGGCAAAAAGCGAAATGTTTGCCGCCGAAGTTCGCAATAATAAAGCAAGAACCGGATTATTACTCAGCGATATGGCGCAGCTTAACGGCAGAGTTAAAAAATCCTTCAATAATCTCGGCTTAGTCAGCGCGGAGCTTCCGCTTTCAAAGATTCAGGAACTCTCAAACAATGAAAATGTCGCGTATATTTCGCCCGACCGCGAAATCGAAGCGAATGACGCGCACGTCGTCGAAACAACCGGATGGGCAAATCCGGGTATTATGGATTTAGGCGACAACAACTCAAGCACGTGGCTTGGCGGCGGTTGGGGAACTATCGCCGTCATTGACAGCGGCATTGACACCGGACACAACATGATGAAATGGATGGATCTCGCCGGACGTTCAAAGGTCAAATACAGCAAAGATTTTACCGGACAAAATATCAACGGCGATCCGTATGGACACGGCACGCACGTCGCTTCGATGCTGACGGGCGACTGGGCGACTCACGGCGGTTCATATCAAGGCGTGGCGGGTTCGGCAAATCTGCTTAGTCTGCGCGTTTTGAACAGCACCGGCACGGGTTCGGTCAGCAATCTTATTGCCGCGCTTGATTGGACGGTCGCCAATAAAAATAATTGGGACATTCGCGTTATCAATATGAGTTTGGGAACTGCCGCCAGAGACAGTTATCGTAATGATCCGTTGTGTCTTGCCGCCCGCCGTGCGGTCAACGCCGGAATCGTCGTTGTCGCCTCTGCCGGAAATAACGGTAAAGACGCAAACGGACAAAAACTTTACGGCACAATCGGTTCGCCCGGCATCGAGCCTTCGGTGATTACCGTCGGCGCGGCAAATACGATGGGAACGAATTGGCGTTCGGACGATCAAGTTGCCACATACAGTTCACGCGGTCCGACGCGCGGCTATGTTACTTTGGCGAACGGCGCGAGAAAATATGACAATCTGATGAAGCCCGATCTTATTGCACCCGGCAACAAGTTGATCGGCGCACGCTCTTACTATGGCAGCACGGAAAATTATCTGGCGCGAAACAATTCCGTTTTAAGAACCGGCAGCGATACCTCGAATACCGACAAAGTGATGTATATGTCGGGAACTTCGATGTCCGCTCCGATTGTCGCGGGCGCGGCGGCGTTATTGGTTGAAACCAACCCGAATCTGACACCGAATCTTATCAAAGCGATTTTGATGTATTCGGCACAGCCGCTCAGAGGTTTTTCAACTCTTGAGCAAGGCGCGGGTGAACTCAATATTGACGGCGCAGTTCGCATTGCAAGATTAGTTAAATCAACAATGCCGACTTCCAACGGTGCGGCTTTGCTTACATCTTCTTTGCCTTCGTCGCAAACCACCACGATTGACGGACAAACATTTTATTGGGGCAAAGGCGTAATCACCAATTACGGATTTCTTTACGGTAACGACCTGATAAACAAATGGCAGGGAATGTATGCCAACGGCGTTCTGGTTTCCGATGCGACTCCGTTTTCGGGAAGTTCGATTACCAAATCTTCTTCGATGACTTCCGGTTCGCTGAGTTTGTATCAAGGCGCAATCAATAACAACGGCGTTTTGGTCAGCGACGGAATACGCTTTTTGACCTCAAACGCGATGGGCGGAAGCCCGAATCCGACAGTCAATTCGCAGGGCGTTTTGGTCAGCGACGGCGTTCTGGTCAGCGACGGCGTTCTGGTCAGCGACGGCGTTCTGGTCAGCGACAGTACCGCAAATTCGATACTCGGCGACAACACGGCTTGTATGCAGCCCGCCCCGTAAATGTTCGGATAACTGATTTAACTTCAAAATCAAAAAGGATAAAGTCTGTCTAATCTCGACTTTATCCTTTTTGATTTTTTAGCGGCGTAAATAAAGGCAGATAAAATAAGCTAAGATTTACTTGTTATTCTGCCCGATTGTCCGAGCCGCTTTTGAACTCGCTTTTGCCAATTAGTGCGCGGCTGGTCGGATTTTTCAAACTGCGCCAGCAAATCTTGCATTGATTCGCCGCCGGCTTGCCTCGTTTTGAAATAAAGCAAGGCGGTAATAACCGACGTGAATGAAGAAATTAAAATGATAATCGGCAGCCATATTATTTCAAAAATTTGCGTCGCAATTTCTGGGACAATGCTTTTTGTCGGCTTTTTCGCATTCTCGTCGGAAACATTTTCCCGTTCATCGGAAGCAACGTCTATCTTGCCCGATGAACCGAGATTGACGGTGAAATTATCTTCTTTATTTTCGGATTTTGTAACTTGCGGTTTCGATTTAAGTTCGTCCGCGACGGATTTAACGATGCCGGAAATGCTGATGGCAATGGCGAAAGCTAAAATTCCCGGAACTACATAAAGCAATATAACCGTCCCCAAAATAGTTCCGAATGCTCTTTTCGACAGTTCGGTTGAACGCTTGAACGCCGCTTTTCCGCGCAGATTTTCCATCATTATCGAAGGCGCGATAAGAGCGTAACGCACCGAAAGCCAAATGCCGGGCAAGATACAAAACGCCAAACCCAACATCGAAAGCAAAGTGCTGGCGGTAACGGTCGCCGTCAAAGGTTTCCAATGTTTTTTCGCTTCGGCAAAAGCCGCGCGGACGCTGACCGGACGCAGCGGCAGAGCAAGCACCTGTGCGACAATCCAGGTCGTAATTCCGACGAGAAATGCGACGTAAAAAATTTGTATAAAAAAAGCCGTTACCGAAAAAAAAACGTTAATAAGAGTGCTGAGTTTTCCATCTTCGACTATGCCTCCGAGTTCGAGAGATTTCAATGTAACTTTTAAAATCGTAATCAATACAAACGGCAGAGCCGTCAGCAATGAAACGAGTAAAAACTGCGGCAGATGCTCGCTGTAAATGACCAAGCCGCGCCGGAAAAGCTCGCCCAAACCTTCGCTGCCGGCGCGAAGTTTGCTGGCGAAAGATTCCGCCGTCGCCGGACGTTCTTCGAGATTTTTCGCCAGAGCGCAGCCGATAATTTTTTTGACTTTTTTCGGAACTTTTTTTACGTCGAGCGCGGGCGGCGCGATTTCTTGGTGCGCCTTCATCACTTCTTTGTAGTCGCCGGAAAAAGGCGTTGCGCCCGAAAGCATTTGATAAGCGATGACACCGAGCGAGTAAATATCCGAACGCGCATTGAGCTTTTCGCCGCGACATTGTTCGGGCGACATATAAAGCGGCGTTCCGAGAACCGCGCCGACGCGCGTCAATTCGCTCGTCGGTGAATTTTGCGACGCGGATTTATTCGTTTCGATTTTTTCGGAGTGAAGTTTCGTGCCGTCGTTTTCCGATTGCGCCGAATGATTGGCGGGAAAAATCGCCGTTCCCGATTCCAAATCAACTTTGCTCGCTTGAATCAGCGTTCCGGCTTCCAAATCATTGTCGGCAAATTGCGCGATGGTCGCCGCTTCGGAGACGGCGGTTCGGTTTCGATTTTCGGCGACGGTTTCGCCGTTCGGCGCGTCGGCAATCGTCGCTCTCGACTGAAAATTCGGCGCGACGGAAATGTCCAATTCAGGCGGCGCGGCGGTGTCGTGCATTTGCTCTTCGAGTTTGGCGATGCCGAAATCGAGAACTTTCACCGTGTAGCCGCCGCGCTGATTCGGCTCAAGCCAAATATTGTCCGGCTTTAAATCGCGGTGAATAATTCCCTGCGCGTGCGCTTCTTCGACCGCCGAACAAACCTGCTCCAAAATATCGAGCGTCCACGACAGAGGCAGTTTTTTTTCTTCTTCCAAAACCTCGCCGAGCGTGCAGCCGTCGAGATATTCCATCACGAGATAAGCGACGTTTCCTTTGCGCGTATCGGCAAAACCGAAGTCGGTTACATTGACCACATTCGGATGCCGAAGTCGTCCGGCGGCGCGGGCTTCGCGTTTGAAACGCTCGACGAATTCGAGACGCTGCATAAATTCGGGCGCGATGACTTTAACGGCGACGTGCCGTTCCGTGCCGACGTGCGTGGCGAAATAAACCGTTCCCATTCCGCCTTTCCCGATTTCGCTTTCGATTCTGTATTTGTCATCGAGCGTCTGCCCGACTACATTTTCGCCCTTCATTTTAATTTTTACGTTTGCAGTGGAAATTAGTTTGGAAAATGAAAGTATATTATAGACTTTTTAAATATGAGACGGGAAATTGAAATGAGAGATGAGAAATGAGAGATAAAACTTTAATGCAATTTAATTTTTACCTCTCATTTCTCTTTTGAAAATCATTTCTCATTTTTCTTAATGTGAATCGCGCCGCTGTAAGTTGTCAGGTTGAGAGTCGCGTCGCCGCCGCCAATTGAAGCGACGAGGCTTTGGGCTTTGGAGGTATTATTGACGGTGATGGTTTCGAGTTTGAATTCCGAATCCAACTTGCCGTAACCATACAGCGCATTTATTTTGCAGGAAGAATTTTGCGGAATCGTCAGCAAAATCGAACCGTTCGACGTGCGAAAAGTATATTGCCCGCCGGTTTGAAGTTCGCCTGCGAAGCGCATCGAACCGGAATTCGAGACGACTTCCATTTGCCGGTGTTTGACGTTTTTCAGAGTAATCGCGCCGCTGCTCGTTTTCGCTTTGAAAACGTCGCCGATTTCGCCCGGCGCAACGTCGAAGGCGACGATATTGCCGGTCGTGCTTTGCAGCGAAACCGCGCCGCCGGATTTCCCGACCGTAACGTCGCCTTCGTAAGTTTTCGCGTCAATGCCGCGCTCGATGTTGTTCAGAAAAATATCGCCGCCGACGTTTTCGACCGAGACTTTTCCGACCGATTCAATCGTCGTTTCGCTCGCCTGTCCTTGAATGTCGAGAACCGCGCCGCGCGGAACGTCGAGTTCGATTTGCTCGCCGGAAAGACATTCGCCCAAATTTGAATCTTTGTTTTTAAGCGGGTCAAAGCCCAAAATTTTCACCCAGACGACGTTGTTATTCTGCTTGTCCTTTTGCAAAATCTTAAATCCGATTTCGCTTCCGCCGTCAACAAAAGCGCGAACTTCATTTCGTTCCCAGCCGTTTATTTTCAATTTGCCGTTGGAAACGCAAAGTTGAATATTTACTTTAGCGTCAACCGTGATGGATTTTTCGGTTGAAGCGTCGTCCGTATTTATAATTGTTTTGATTTTATTTTTGATTACCAAACCGTCGGCGTTCGTTTCGACTTTTACGGTTTGAGCCGAAACGATTGAAAAAAGCGCGGCGATAAGAAAAGCGAAAATCGAGATGCGTATATTTCGCGCCGCTTTATTTTTGCCGGATGCTTTTCCGCCTTTCAACTTTTTCACTTTTAAACTTTTCAACTTTTTCACTTTAGAGTCGCCATCAATTCGTTTTTCTCAGCCACCGAATCGAGCAAATCAATTTTGTTTTGATACGAAGCGCGAAGAATTTGTTTCGCCGCTTCGTTGTTCGGATTTTGTTTGACTTCGGCTCGCATTTTCACGATTGCATCGTCGGTTATCGCCAAATCTCTCTCAAACGCAAACCGCGCCGAAGAATCTAAAACTACGTCTTTTCGATTCTTGACAGTCTCGGTCAAAGTCGCAATCGTTTTGATGTAGCTTTCTTCGCCCGCCACGTTTTCGTTTGTTTTCGGCGACACGACTTCCGATTCTTTAATCGCCGGATTGACGTTTTCCTTTGCTTTCGGGCTGACATTTCGCGGTCTGATTTTCTCGTTTCTAAAAGTAGTGGCGACGGCGCGATATTCGTTTTTATCGCTGCTTGATTTCGCGTTTTCTTTATCGCCGGTTTCGGGCAAATTACGCGGCGGTTGAGCGGCGGGAACTTTTTGAATTTCCGATGTCGCCTGCGTCGTCGGTCGTTTGTTTGTTTCGTTCTGCGCGACGTAATTTGTCGGCGCGTCGGATTTCAAACTAACAAGCGCGACGAAAATCGCCGCCACAAAAAGCAGACTTGCCAAAGCCGCCGTCGAAGGACGCAGAGCAAACGCGAAAACGCCAGACCAGAATGATTTTTTGTCGCGTTCGATTGAATCGTTGATTTTCGCCCACAAACGCTGCGTCGGAACGAGCGTGTTAAATTCCTGTTCGAGAACGGAAAACGCGAACGCCGTTTCTTCTTCGGCTTCCGTCAAAAGCGCGGCGCAAGCGTCGCACGCCGAAATATGCCGCGCCGCCGCTTCCGATTGTTCGGCAGCGAGTTCGCCGTCTAAAAAGGCTTGCATCGCGCCGATGTCGTAACATTTTTCCGTCATTGCGTTTTACCTCCGATTTTGCCGTAATGTCTGGCAAATTCCTGTCTGGCGCGGGCGACGAACGTGCCGATACTGGTTTCGGTCAACGAAAGCGTTTCGGCGATTTCCCTGTAAGACAAACCTTGCTGTTTCAGCACCAGACAACTGCGAAGCGGTTCTTTTATCAAACTCAAAGCGCGGTGAACTTCCCTTGCCCGCATTCTTTGCTCATAATCGGTTTCGACCGTCGTTTCGCTCGTTTCGCTCGTGTCTTTGACGTAAATTTCCTCGCGCGTGTTCGCTCTTGTTTTGCCGCGCAGAGCGTTTCGCGCCACATTCAGCGCGACGCGAATCAACCACGGGCGAAGCATTTCCTCGTTGGCAATCGCGTCGGGATTTTTGTAAAGCCGCAGAAAAACTTCCTGCGTTACGTCTTCGGCGAGCATTTCGTCGCGCACGATTGAACGCGCCGCGCGAAAGACAGTTCGATGGTGAAGCGTAAAAGCCTCATCAAATACGATTTTATCTTCTTTCGTCGCCGTATCTGTTCGGGACATCGCGTCCATTGACATTTTTACGCTTTCGGTCATTCTTTGAAAATGCTGCGCTCAAATAATAGAACACCATCGATGTTTATTTTATGACAAAATTTTTCGCTTCGAGTTTTAAATATATTGATTTTAAAAACTCAAAATTTTCGAGTTTTGAATTATTTCGTCAGACAGATTTTCCTTTGGCATCGCCGTTACAAAAAAAGTATGACTGTTTTCCCTTTTAAATGCGATTTCCTCGATGACTTCAAAAGAGAATTTCGCCGCTTCGTCGGTGTTCGGTTCGATTACGGCAAGTGGTTTCATACAATCGAAAAAATGCTGTTTGCCGATGCCGAATTCGCCGATTTTGTCGTCAACGACAAGACGAATCTCGATTTGTTCTTCCGTGAAATGCGCGAGAATCGAAGCGGTTTGACTCACGCCTTTTTCAAATCTTTCGGAGACGGGCGCGAGCGTTTCGCCTTTTTGTTCGGCGGCGATTTGCTCGCGCAGAGTTCGCGGTTTTTCAATTTTTTCCAACGCTAACCGGCGGTCGAAAACAATCGTTACGCGCCGTTCGTCTTCGGCGGAAAATTCGCGGACAATCAAACGCCGCGCCCGCGCCGTCGCCTTCCAATCAACGCGCCGCAAATCGTCCAACGGCTGATAATCGCGCAAAGCGAGCAAGTCTTGTCCCAAACCTTTTCTCTGCGCGACGATTTTTCCGGCATCGAGCGGCAAATCTAACGTCGCTTCGTCAACTGATTTCAGCTTCGGGAAAACGACGATTTCCGCTTCCTGCGCGGCGAGACGACGGCGGTGGCGAAAAAAACCGAACGGAAATTTTGTCGAAAGCTCGAAATCTTGAATGATAAAACGCCCGCGTTTTGGGAAAAAATGTTCGACCCGATTTTCCACCGAACGGCGGCGCGGAACGTGTGCGAAATAATCGAGGGTGTATTTGATAATCGGCGGACGGGTGATTTTTTCCGCCCATCGTTCGGGCAGAATCTTTTTCAACTCGGCGAGCAAAATGGATTTTTCGCGTTCTCTGCCGCGCACCTGCGCGACGACCGAAAACGTCGGGAAAATCCGCTTTCGGTTGTGCAGACTAACGAGAATCAGCGTTGGGGCTTCGGCGAAAATCGTTTCGGGAAAACGCATTTTCACGTCTAATTTTTTCAAACAAAAATTGCCGACCGCAAATCCGACGACGAGCGATGACGTTAAAAAAGCCAAAATTAAAAACAAAAGATTGTTGCCCGTGGTCAAAGCCGAAAAGCCGACGATGACAATCAGACCGAGAATCAACGCGCCGCCGACGGTGAATTCAAACGGCAAATTCATCTGCGAGGCTTCCGCGCTCGCCGAACGCGCGAGCGGCGGAATAACGAAAACCAAAATCAGCAGAACAAAAACCAGAGACGCGCCCGCCGCAAATTCCACCAGCGTCTCTCTGTTCGTCCGGTGCGCGTAAAGCGTAAATAACGCCAAACCCAAACCGCCGAACACGACCAGCATTCCGAGAACGGCGTTGCGAATGTCGCGGAAGCTGAAAAGTTGGGCGAGAGTGCGAAGTTTCATTCTACTAACATAAAACATTTGTTCTTTTTTATTCAATAAAAATGTCGAACGCCAGTTTTTGCGCCAGCGTCCGACAGTTTGCAGATTAGAAAAAGTTTCGCTTTAGTTTTTAGGCTTAACCTTCGCTTTTTCTAACATCTCTTTTCTTGTTTCTTCGTCTGTCCGAAATTTTTCAAGTTTTTGTTTCATCTGACCGGCTAAGAAACTATTTGGAGATTGTTGAGTGATTTGCTCAATTTCTTTGAGTAGTTTTTCAGCCTTTGCATCTTGATAAGTCCGAGTTGCGCCTTTCTGCATAAAGTAAGCAATATCTCCGTTATCTTTGATTTGATTCCAAACTTTCAAATCTTCGCCAATAGGTTTATTGACGACAATTTGAATCGGTTCGGATTCGACTTTCAGCTTAATATCAGAAAACGACAAAACAGCTTTAACTAGGTAAACACCCGCTTCCGGGAAAGCATAATCGCTCAATATAGCCCCTTCGGGCGAATCTTTTATCGTATCCACGTTTAACCGCGAAATGTCAGGTTTGCTATTGTACAATATGTCGGCTTGGGACTTGAAGGACTGCCCTGGTTGAAGAGTCGGACCATTATATTCCATTTTCCCCCAAGAAGTATTGTTATATCGGTTAAATCTCTGTCCAGAAAAAGCAATCCAAACACTCAGATAACCAGTTGAAATATCTGGGCGAAAAGGTAGCTTTACCGGTTCATTACCATCATTTACTAATTCAAAGTTTAATTTAGCCACTTCGCCCGGAATGTAAATTTGCTTCTCCGAACTAACTTTAAGGGTTAGGGTTGGGCTATTTTCCGATTGTTTAATTGCGTTGACACCAGAAACCCAAATTCCAATCAACGCAACAGCTATTAAAACGCCTAATGAACTAATCATAATTTTGTTTTTCATCTGTTCTTTCTCCTATATTTAGACTAAGGATGTGTTATTACATTCCGAAGTCTTCTAATTGTTGCCGGGTTAAATTCATAACCAGTTCGCTCACAAGAAGGTGTCATTATGCCACCGTCATCATGGATACCGCCAAATAGATGTCCGACTTCGTGGGCTGCTGTCCATGCCCGACTCACCGGATGACCTAGGTAATTGCTTGGATATTCTCTAGGTCTTCCGACCTCCATATGAATTGCAGCTCCCCATCCATCAGGACCTAAGTCGTCAACAACTCCATAACTTGCGTCTCCGCAACCATGTGGAATTCCATCTCCATTTTGGTCATCAGGGTCAGCGTCTGCGTTAAGATTTTGCTGATAGCTTCCATACAAATAGATTGTCCAAAATTCTGGATCAGCCTCTGTTGCCACTTGGTCAAAATCTACTCCAAAAGTATATCTCACTGGATATGGGCTATAATCATTTGACTCTATATTCGACTGAAAGATACTGTTATCGCTGATGTCTGATGCGGTATATTGCATCGGACGGATATACGAAGATGCGAAAACATTACAGTTTGTCGTAATAGTTTCACTGCAAAGAACATCATTAGGTTGTAAAAGCGTAGTGGCGTTGACTTCATCAGGACCGGGAATATCTTCGCCCGTATCGCCGTCAAGCGTTCCCGAATCGTTGAAGTCGTCATCGTCATAAAGCGTGAAAATTTCGCCTTCATTGATTCTCGCCGCTCCGCCGTTTAAGACCCTTATCGTAACGCTGTTATCCGAATTACTGACGATTCTGAAACTTCTCGAACCGGAAACCAATCTGCCGTTCTCAAACCGATTGATTTCAAGGTCTGAATTTGAAACCAGAACCTCCATATCAAATGCGCCGATTCTTGCTGATTCGATAAAGTTTCCGACCACAAAATTACCCTGCGCCGCGCCCATCGAATCAACTTCGATATGCAGTCTGCGCCAGACGGTCAGCATCTCGCTGCGACAAACAAGTTCTGTGTAATCGCAACGAGTGTCAATGCTTTGTCCTTGTCCGTTTAGCAAACCCGTTCCGCTGACGCTTACCGCGCTTATTTAATCTGTTTTTTATAGCCAAAATGTCAGACGCTAGGATTTTTCCTAACGCCTGACACTTTAGATTTTATGCGAGAAACCTTTTATTCAGGTTTCTGTTTCACGTTCTTGTAGAAATCATTCCTTCTCGCCTCATTTGTCTTATACTTCTCAAGGTTTGGCTTGAGATAGCTTGAATATATGCTGTTCGGATACTTCTCAAGGATTTGTTCAACTCCGTTAGTAAGCTGTTGTTTTTCCGCCTCCTTACCGGTATCAAACTCGCCTTTTTGCATTAACATGGCAAGTCCGCGATTCCCCTTAATTTGATTCCAAACTTCTAAATCTTCGCCGACGGGTTCGCTGACTTTAATTTCTATCGGTTTGGATTCAATGGGAACTGAACAGCCTTTCAATTCATCAATCAAGCAAGAGGTGGCTTTAACCAAATATGTTCCTGCATCAGGAAAGGCATAATCAGTTAAAATCCTGTTATCTTGCTTATCCGCTCTTTTCGCCGCATCAGAATTGAGATGCGAGTAATCCGGTTTTCCGTTCCACAAAATTGTTGCGTTAGTGTCGTCAATTTTATGTTTTTGATTTGATGCAAGAGTTATAACCTTTTCATTCTTACGTCCCCAATCCGAACGGAAATATCTCCTATAGCTTTCCCCTTTCTTTGCTATAAATATTTCAGTGTTTCCAGCCATAACTCCACCACTAGGAATCCGAACAGCAGATTCTCCTTCATTAACAAATTCAAACTCCAGACTTACAATTTCTCCTAATGAGATATTGTTTTTATCACTTTTGACCGTAAAAGCCACCTTTTTAGATTGTTCCAAATTGTTGCTTGCGAAAATTGCGGTCAGCAAACTTGCAAACAGCAAAATAGTAACGATTAGTATGTGAACATTTTTTCTTTTCATTTTATTGTCTCCTTAGTATTTTCTAGGGATGTGGTAATCCTCTAATTTTGTTTATGGTGACGTTGGAAAAATCACCTGCTGTAATTGGACTTCCCATAAGACCTCCATCAGTATGTTGTCCTGAGAAAAGATGTCCTACTTCGTGTGCCACTGTGACATCTTCTCTCATTAAGTTTGCCGGAGCAGGAAAAGTTATTATTTCTTTACTACTGTGTAGTTCGAGAAATATTAACGCTCCGCTACCTTCTCCATCCGACCCGCCTGAAGTATCTCCGGTTATTGCATCAACAATTCCAAACGTAGGATTTTCACCTAATGGGTCTTGATCTTCAATTAATGTATGTTGATATGCCCCCAAAATATATAAGTAGTCGGACATAATTATCTTATAGAATAACTGAAGTCCGAAAAATTGATTTTCAAAATACTTCCAACTGCTCCGAGAATCTGTCTGACCGAGTAGTGCAGTTGTGCTTTATCAACATAAT
>JBPCMK010000091.1:0-12189 GCA_051002375.1 Pyrinomonadaceae bacterium
GTGCAAAGGAGCGCAGAATCTGGCGAAATTTCTTGCTGGAAATTTTGGCACGAACAAATTGCTTATATTCTACTGTCATCACTAGATTTAACTATTATATCTTAGTTGTTATCTAGTCTTGACCCAATAAAAATTATGGCAGATGAAATTTATGAAATTCCCGTGCGGACGATTGATGGCGCGGAGACGAATTTGGGCGAGTATCAAGATAAAGTTTTGCTCGTCGTGAACGTCGCGTCGAAATGCGGTTTGACACCGCAATACAAAGGTTTGGAAACGCTTTACGAAACCTATCGCGGCAAAGGTTTTGAAGTTTTGGGTTTTCCTTCAAACGATTTTATGGGACAAGAACCGCTTTCGGAAACGGAAATCAAAGACTTTTGCGACACGAATTATAACGTGCGGTTTCCGATGTTTTCAAAGATTCATATCAACGGCGACGAGCGGCATCCGCTTTATCAATTTTTGATTGAGGCGCAGCCGGAAACCAATGTCAGCAACGGCGACGGCTGGCTGAACGGTTTGATTAAATTCGGACATAAGCATTTAAACGAAACCGACGTTTTGTGGAATTTTGAAAAATTTCTGGTCGGCAAAAACGGCGAAGTCGTCGCCCGCATCGCGCCCGACGTAACGCCGGATGACGAGCGTTTAACGGCGAAGATTGAAGATGAATTAGGAAAATAAGAGTTTAACCGCGAACAAGCGCGAAAAGAAAAAACTAAATTATTTCGTGTTTTTTCGCGGCAAAAATAAATATGGAAAAGAGAAAATTCGGCAAAACCGAGATGAATTTCAGCGTGCTTGGCTTTGGCGGTGCGGAGATTGGCTACAACCCGAATCAAACGCAGGATGATGTAAATAATTTACTTAATTCCGCATTGGACGCAGGCTTAAATGTGATTGACACGGCGGCAGCTTATAAAAAGTCGGAAGAATTAATTGGCAACGCCATCGGCAAGCGTCGCAAAGATTTTTATCTGCTGACAAAATGCGGCGCGTTGGAAGCGTTCACCAAATCCGACTGGTCGAAAAAAGGCATTTTGGAAACGATTGAAACGAGTTTGAGAAATTTGAAAACCGATTATCTCGACATCGCGCAGCTTCATAGCTGCTCGTCGGAAGTCCTAAAACGCGGCGAAGCGATTGAAGGTTTATTGCGAGCGCAAGAAAAAGGTTACACGCGCTTTATCGGTTATTCGGGCGACAACGAAGATGCAAAAACGGCGATTGAAATGGACGTTTTCGACAGCCTGCAAACTTCGGTTTCGGTTGCCGACCAATCGCCGATTGACGGCAATATAAAACTCGCGGCGGCAAAAGGTTTAGGCGTGATTGCCAAACGTCCGATTGCCAACGCCGTGTGGCGGCACAAATCAAAACCTGATGAGTCATATCATCACGAATACTGGGACAGAATTCAGAAATTGAAATTCGATTTTCTGAATAAATCTTTAGAAGAAGCGACGGCGACGGCTTTGCGCTTTACGCTTTCGATTCCGGGCATTGACACGATGATTGTCGGCACGACCAAACCGAATCGTTGGCAGGAAAACGCGAAATATATTGCGGAAGGAAATTTGTCGAGCGAAGAATACGAAGCGATTCGTGATAGATGGCGCGAAGTCGCGGACGAAAGTTGGATTGGAATGACATAAAATTTTAGCCACAGAGTTCACAGAGAACACGGAGTTTTTTCAACGAAAAATTTTCTCTGTGAACTTTGTGTCCTCTGTGGCTAAAGTTTTCCTTTAATAAAAATTATGAAAGCAATCAGAGTTCACGAATTTGGCGGCGCGGAAAAATTAACGGTTGACGAAATCGAAAAGCCGATTCCGGGCGCGGAGGAAGTTTTAATCAAAACGGCGGCGGCGGGAATCAATTATGCCGACACGATGCTGCGGCAAAACAAATATCTTTTCACGCCCGAACTGCCGTTCACGCTCGGTTTTGAAGTCGCGGGAACGATTGAATCAATCGGCGCGAATGTCAAAAATTTCAAAGCTGGACAGAGAGTTTTGGCGACGATTCGCGGCGGCGGTTATGCCGAATACGCGGCTGCCGATTGGCGAACCGTCGTTCCGATTCCTGACAATTTGGATTTTGGAAAGGCGACCGCGCTGCTCGTTCAGGGTTTGACCGCGGTCGGATTATTGACGGACTTGAAAAGCGGGCAGACGATTTTGATTCACGCAGCGGCGGGCGGTGTCGGCTCGCTGCTCGTGCAGTTGGCGAAACTAAAAGGGGCGCGGGTTTTAGGCACGGCTTCGACCGTCGAGAAATTGGAAAAGGCGGCGAAGCTCGGCGCGGATGTCGGAATCAATTACACGGAAGCCGATTGGACGGACGAAGTTTTGAAGGCGACCGACGGCAGGGGCGCGAACTTGATTATCGAAATGGTCGGCGGCGAGATCGGGCGGCAAAATTTCAAATGTCTGGCGACGGGCGGCACGATGATTGTCTATGGCGCGGCGAGCGGCGAAGATTTTCAAATTTCAGCGTTGGGTCTTTTGGGTAAAATGCAGACGGTCAAAGGTTACAATTTAAATCTTGAAACGCGCGAAAATATGGCGGCTTTTACTAAAGAATTGATGACGCACATCGCTGAAAATCGTCTGCAAGTGATGGTCAACGAATTTCCGCTCGAACAGGCGCGGGAAGCGCATCAGGCACTCGAAGGCAGAAAGACGACGGGCAAAGTCGTTTTGACAAATTGAGCTTATAAAAGTTTCGCAATATGAAAAAACTTTCTGAAATTCCGTTGTCCGTTTTGGATTTGTCGCCCGTTGTCGAAGGCGCGACTCCGGCGGATTCTTTTCGCAACACTTTAAGTTTGGCGCAAAGCGCGGAACGTCTGGGATTTAACCGTTTCTGGCTTGCCGAACATCACAATATGACGGGCATTGCGAGCGCGGCGACTTCGGTTGTAATCGGTTACGTCGCGGCGGGAACGTCGAAAATTCGCGTCGGCGCGGGGGGCATTATGCTGCCGAATCACGCGCCGATTGTTATCGCCGAACAATTCGGAACGCTCGAAAGTTTGTATCCGAACCGGATTGATTTGGGTTTGGGACGCGCTCCCGGAAGCGACCGCACGACGATGCACGCTTTGCGCCGGACGCTGCACAGCGACGGTGACAATTTTCCCGAATTGCTCGAAGAATTGCGATTTTTCTTTCAAAAGCCAATCGAAAATCAAAAAGTGCAAGCTGTTCCCGGCGGCGGTTTGAATGTTCCGATTTGGCTTTTGGGGTCGAGCGGTTTTTCGGCGCAACTTGCCGGAAACTTAGGTTTGCCGTTTGCTTTCGCCGCGCATTTTTCGCCCGAATCGCTTTTGCCCGCGCTCGAGCTTTACCGGCGAAATTTTCAGCCATCGGACGCGTTGGAAAAGCCTTACGCGATGGTCGCGCTGAATGTTTTCGCCGCCGAAACCGATGCGGAAGCCGGGCGTTTGGCGACTTCGCAATATCAATCGTTTTTGAATTTGATTCGCGGGCGACCGGGAAAAATCAAGCCGCCGGTTGATTCGATGGATGAAATCTGGACGGCGCAGGAAAAGGCTTTGGTGCAGTCGCGGACGGACGGTTCGATCATCGGAAATCGGGAAACGGTCAAGGCGAAACTCGATAAATTTTTAGCCGAAACGAACGCCGACGAATTGATGATAAACGCGATGACTTACGACCACGCGGCGCGCCTGCGGTCTTATGAAATTGTCGCCGATGCCTGGAAATCAAAAGTTAAAACGGACGCTGCCGCAAATAAAATTTGATATTAAAAGGAGTAATAAAATGAAAGCTGTTGTTATTGAAAAATACGGAAAAGAAGATGTTTTGAATTATAAAGATGTTGACAAACCCGCGCCGCAAGCGGACGAGATTTTGGTCAAAGTTCACATCGCGGCGGTCAATCCGGTTGACTGGAAAATCCGCGACGGATTGGGTGAAATGTTCGGGTTGAAATTGCCTTTGATTCTCGGCTGCGAGATTGCGGGAACAGTCGAAAGCGTCGGCACAAACGTCAAAAACTTTAAGGCGGGCGACGAGGTTTTCGGCTATCTCGGCTCGCATCAGGGCGGTTACGCCGAATATGCCGTTCTCAAAGAAAATGAACTCAGTAAAAAGCCGGAGAATTTCGATTTTGAAAACGCGGCGGCGATTGCAGTCGGCGCATTGACGGCGTGGCAAGCGATGTTTGACAACGCCGGTTTGCAGAGCGGACAGAAAATTTTGATTCACGGCGCGTCGGGCGGAGTCGGTTCAATGGCTGTCCAACTGGCGAAAGCGAAGGGCGCGTATGTCGTGGCGACGGCTTCGGGCAAAAACGAGGAATTGGTGAAAAGTCTGGGCGCGGATGAATTTATTGATTACCAAAAAACGAAATTTGAAGATGCGGTCAAAGACGTTGACGCGGTTCTCGACACCATCGGCGGCGAAACGCAGGAACGCTCGTTTCAGGTTTTGAAAAAAGGCGGACATCTCGTTTCGCTCGTCAATCCGCCGTCGCCGGAATCGGCTGAGAAATACGGAGTCAAAGCGGAAATGCTAAATATGCAGCCAAACGCCGGCGAACTCGCGGAAATTACCGAACTTGCCGAACAGGGAAAACTAAAAACACACGTTGATACGGTTTTGCCGTTTGCGGAAATCAAAAAAGCGCACGAATTGAGCAAATCGGGACGGGCGAACGGAAAAATTGTTTTGAAGATTGAATAATTAAACGAATATGTTCGGTTATCAAAATCTAATGCAAGAAGCGTATTTAGCTCACGAGAATTTTAAAAATGAATGGAAGAATTTGCGAGACGGGAAATTAAAAAAAGACAAAAAAGCAAAAGGCAGTCTAGAACCTGAATCGGTTACAAAATTACGAGATGATTTTCTCCAAAAACTTAATGTTCTTTATGGGACAAAGATTGAGCCATTGGAAAAGAAGTTTCGTGATGATCCAATTTTGGCGATGGAGGAATTAATTGAATTTTTATCGGTTGATATTCCGGCTTTTCGATGTGGTTACGCCAAAGAAGTTTTCTTGCAATGGTTAAAAAATACTGAATTGTCATCGAAAGAAATCAAACAAATTCAGCAAATCGCGTTGAAAATGTGTGAAACGGATAATGTTCGCCGCGAATTTCGTCGCTGGTGCAGATTGATGATAAAACTCGCTGACGTTAATTTTGTTTTGAAACTTAAAAATATTTCTAAAAGCAAAAATCTTTTTCCGCGAATTAAATCGAAATGGATGCTTGAAATGATTGAACAGCAAAGATTGGATTTAAGAAGGCTAATAAAAATTAAATGAAAAGTGCAGACAAAATAATTTTCGTAACCGACGGTGCGAACGGCATCGGCAAGGCTTTGTGCGAAAGATTGAATATAGAAAACACGATTCGGACGGAGAAGCAAAATCTTCTATGAATTATGATAAAGAAACTTAAAGCGAACAGAGGAAAATATAACTATGACGACATTGTTTGATAAATTAAAAATTGGAAATACGGAGTTGGAAAATCGAATCGTTTATTCGCCGATGACGCGCAGCCGCGCGGACGACGCGGGCGTTCAGCCGGATTATGCGGCGGAATATTACGCGCAGAGAGCGACGGCGGGTTTGCTGATTACCGAAGCGACGAATGTTTCGCCAATGGCGAAAGGCTACGTTCGCACGCCGGGAATTTACATGCCGGAACAAATTGAAAGTTGGCGAAAAATTACGGACGCGGTTCACGCGAGAAACGGAAAAATTTTTATGCAGATTTTTCACACGGGCAGAATCGCTCTGCCGGATTTTTTGCCGGACAATCAGCAGCCGGTCGCGCCTTCCGTCGTTAAAGCGAAAGGGCAAAATTATACTGATGACGGAATGAAGGAATTTGTCGAGCCGCGCGAATTGACGACCGAAGAAGTCAAATCAACGATTAAAGATTTTGCAAAAGCGGCGAAAAACGCGATTGAAGCGGGATTTGACGGGGTTGAAATTCACGGCGCGAATGGTTATTTAGTGCATCAGTTTTTAGGCACGAATACGAATCAGCGAACGGATGAATACGGCGGCTCGGATGAAAATCGGGCGAGGTTTTTGCTCGAAGTCGCGGACGCGATTGCGGCGGAAATCGGCGCGGAAAAACTCGGGTTGAAAATTTCGCCGACCGTTCCTTTTAACGATATGAAAGACGCAAATGCAAAGGAATTTTATCCGTATATCATCGAAGAATTGAACAAACGAAACTTGGCTTATCTGCACGTCGGATTTGAGGAAACGCCGGAAACGGATATTAATTGGCACAAGTTTTTGCGCCCGCTTTTCGACGGCGTTTATTTTGCCAACGGCGGCTTCACGGAAGAAAAAGGCGAAAAATTTTTACAGGAAAATTTTGCGGACGCGATTGTCTATGGAAAATTATTTTTGGCGAATCCCGATTTACCGAAGCGTTTCAAATCGGGCGCGGAATTGAACCATTGGAACGCAGACACTTTTTACACTCCGGGCAAAAAAGGTTACACGGATTATCCGACACATTGATTTTGGATTTTAGATTTTGGATTGAGGGAGAAAATTATGTCATTAAAAGAAAAATTACACGAAATAAGCGAGCAGAGCGGAGGAAAAATTCCTGATGATGTGCGGCATAAAATGGCGCGGGCGACGCAGGAATTGAAAGATTCCGGGCAAGCCGAACGCGCTCTTAGCGTAGGCGATAAAATGCCTCCGTTTAGTTTGCCGAATACGAAAGGCGAGATGATTAGTTCAACTGATTTGCTGAAAAACGGCAATCTCGTCATTACTTTTTATCGCGGAGTTTGGTGACCGTATTGCAACGCGGAGCTGGATGCTTTGCAGGAAAGTTACGACGAAATTAAAGAACAAGGCGCGAATTTGGTGGCGATTTCGCCGCAGCTTGTGAAATATTCCAAGCAGATGAAAAATAAGCACGAGATTGAATTCGACGTTTTAAGCGACGAAGGAAATAAAGTTGCCGCCGAATTCAATTTGAAATTTGCTTATCCCGATTATTTGATTGAAATTTATAAAAATTTCGGCTCGGATTTAGCGCGTTTCAACGGCGATGATTCTTGGACTTTGCCGATGCCGGCGCGTTACGTCGTCAATCAAGAAGGTATTATCAAAGCGGCGGACGTTCATCCCGATTATACGAAACGTCCCGAACCGTCGAAAACAATCGAGGATTTGAAAAAGTTGAAGTGATTGTTAAAGATAAAATAATTTTCGTAACCGGCGGCGCAAACGGCATCGGTCGAGCGTTGTGTGAAAGATTTGCAATCGAAGGCGCGAAGAAAATTATCGTCGCGGATTTGGATTACAAAAACGCACAATCGGTCGCCAATGAAATTGACGGCAAGGCAATTCGTCTGGATGTGAGCGACGAAGCGCAAGTTAAAACCGCTGTCGAAGAAGTTTTGCAAGAATTCGGACGGATTGATTTTGTTTGCTCGAATGCGGGCATCGGCGGCGCGGAAGGTTCGCTGGAAGTTTCCAACGACGTTTGGCAGAAAATTTACGAAATCAATGTTTTGTCGCACGTTTATCTGGCGCGGACGGTTTTTCCGGCGATGATCGAACGCGGCGGAGCATTTATGATTACGGCTTCGGCGGCGGGACTTTTGACGCATCCGATTGCCACGCCGTATGCCGTCAGCAAACACGCGGCGGTTGCGTTGGCAGAAAATTTGGCAATCGAGTTTTACGAGCAGGGAATTTATGTTTCGTGTCTCTGTCCGCAAGGCGTGAAAACCGCTTTGATACGAAGCGCGGAAGGCGAACCGGAAAATTTTTTGATGGCGGAAGCGATTACGGCGGAAGATTGCGCTGATGCGGTAATTAAAGGTTTGACAAGCGAGCAATTTTTGATTTTGCCGCACGCCGAAGTCGGGCAATACATTGTGAACAAAGCGGAAAATTATGACCGTTGGCTTCATTCTTTAAGGAAAATGAGAAAAGTGATTTTGGCGAATAACTAATTTTAAGGAAATAAATTATGAAAAAACGAACATTGGGAAAAGATTTGGAAGTATCTGAAATAGGTTTGGGCTGTATGGGAATGTCGGATTTTTACGGCAAACGCGACGATGAAGAATCTATTAAAACGATTCATCGCGCACTCGAACTCGGCGTGAATTTTCTCGACACGGCGGATATGTATGGTTACGGCGACAACGAAGAATTGGTCGGGAAAGCCATCAAAGGCAAGCGCGCCGAATTTGTGATTGCAACGAAATTTGCTATCGAACGTGATAGAAATAATCCGAACGTGCGCGGCATCAACGGCAAGCCGGAATATGTCAAAGCGGCGGTCGAGAAAAGTTTGAAGCGTTTGGGAATCGAAACGATTGACCTTTATTATCAGCACCGCGTTGACCCTGAAACGCCGATTGAAGATACGATTGGCGCGATGGCGGAATTAGTGGAAGAAGGCAAAGTTAAATTTTTGGGAATGTCGGAAGCAAGCGCGGAAACTTTGCGCCGGGCGGTGAAAGTTCATCCGATTACGGCTTTGCAGTCGGAATATTCACTGTGGACGCGCGATGTCGAAGACAACGATGTTCTCGCAACTTGCAGAGAATTGGGAATCGGTTTCGTGCCGTATTCGCCACTCGGACGCGGATTTTTGTCGGGCGAATTCAAGCAATTTGAAGATTTGCCGCCGGACGATTATCGTCGGCAAAGCCCACGTTTTCAAGGCGAAAATTTCGGCAAGAATCTAAAGCTCGTCGAGAAAATCGAAGAGATTGCCAAGGGAAAAGGCATCACGGCTTCGCAGCTTGCGCTCGCTTGGGTTTTGGCGCAAGGGCAGGACATAGTGCCGATTCCGGGAACGAAGCGCGTGAAATATATCGAACAAAACACGGCGGCGGCGGAAGTTATTTTGTCGCAGGAAGAACTCACCGCAATCGAAGATGTTTTTCCGAAAGACGCGGTTAGCGGTCTGCGCTATCCCGAAGCGATGATGAAATCGGTGAATGGATAATGGAATAATTATCCGTTACAAAGTGATTAAAAATAAAAATATATGAACGAAGAAAAAATAGTTTTAGTGGCGCGTTTGAAAGTTAAAGAAGACGCGATTGAAGAAGCCAAAAAAGCGGCTCTCGCAATTGTGGCTGACTCGCGGGCGGAAGAGGGAAATGTCAATTACGACATTCATCAGGCGATTGACGATCCGACGGTTTTTGTCTGGCACGAAACGTGGGCGAGCAAAGCCGCGATAGATGAGCATTTTGAAACCGAGTTTTTTAGAGATTTTTTTGCCGAAGTTGAAAAATTTGCTGCCGAACCTCCGCAGATAACTTTGACGAAAATGATTACTGAGAAAGATTAAAAATATAAGGAGTATAAAAATTATGCAATTTACAAGAAAAGCGGAAGCCGAGTGGAACGGCGGAATTATGGACGGCAAGGGCAAGGTGAAACTCGGAAGCGGCGCGTTTGAAGGCGCGTATTCTTTCAAATCGCGTTTTTCGGACGACGAAGAACAGAAGGCGACGAATCCCGAAGAACTCATCGCGGCGGCGCACGCCGGCTGTTACACGATGGCGTTATCGGGCAATCTCGGACGCGCTGGATATTCGCCGGAGAATATCCACACGACGGCGAACGTCAAAATCGAAAAGCAAGGCGACGGTTTCGTGATTCCGAATATTGATTTGGTAACCGAAGCGAAGGTTGACGGCATCAAAGATGAAGAGTTTCAGCGAATCGCCGAAGAGACGAAAAAAACTTGTCCCGTGTCGCAGGTTTTGGCGGGCGCGGAGATTAGTTTGAAGGCATCTTTAGTGTAATATGCTAAAATCAAAATAAGTTTAGAAATTATAAATTAGGAGAAATAATATGAGCGAATACGTAAAAGAAGCGACGGATAATAATTTTGAAAAGGACATTCTCGGCTCGGACAAGCCGGTTTTGGTTGATTTCTGGGCTGAATGGTGCGGACCTTGCCGAATGATTGCGCCGTCGGTTGCCGCCATCGGCGAAGAATATAAAGATAAAGCGGGCGTTTATAAAATGAACGTGGACGAAAATATGAGTGTGCCGCAGCGTTTCGGCATTCGCGGCATTCCGACCTTGATTGTCTTCAAAGGCGGACAGGAACAAGAGCGCATCGTCGGCGCAGTCTCGCGCGAAGCGATTGCGAAGGTGATTGATAAATACGTATAAAACCAATTACGAATTTCAAATTACGAATTACGAAATTAAAACTTCGTAATTCGTTTTTTATTCAAATTGCTTCGTGTTTTTTGTGTCGCTTCGTGGTTGATTATTTTATCCTTTATAATTTCCGGCTTCCGCTTTGAGGATTTGGTAGCACTGACACGCGGCTTTTTCCAAGCCCGCGCGATTGAGAATTGAAAGGTTGCCGCGACTGTAACTTATCAAATGTTGCTGCTGAAGATTTGCCGCGGCTTTGCTGACGGCTTCGCGCCGCACGCCGAGCATATGCGATAAAAATTCCTGCGTGATTTTAAATTCGTCTGCGTGCATCCGGTCGCGCGTCATCATCAGCCAGCGGGCGAGACGCGGCTCAATCCGGTGATAAAGGTTGCAAGCCGCCGATTGCGAAATCTGCATCAGTAAAAAATATGTATAGCGTTGCAGAAGCGACGACAATGCGCCGCCGAGTTTGCATTCCTTGAGAAAATTCGCCGCCGACATTTTCATCGCGCTGCCTTCGCCCTGCACGACGGCGCGGTTGTTTGACGCTTTGTAGCCCGCAAAGACGGGAAGCCCAATCATTCCTTCACTGCCGACAATGCCGACTTCGAGCAACGCTTTTTCTCCGACCGATGAAAGCAGAGAGACAATTCCGCTTTCGGGAAAATAAACGTGGCTGATGCGCTCGCCGTCTTCATAAATGTGTTTGGTGTAAATTAAATCAAACTCTTCAAGGTCTGGAAGCAGACGCTGATATTCTTTTTTTGGCAAAGCGGCGAGAATCTGGTTGTTTGGTTTTGCGGTTTCGGGCATCGAAATCTCCTTAGTTTAGTCTGGTTGTAAAAACAACAGACGGCACAAGAAGAAGTTTGTAAAATTAATCCCGATGTCGAATGATGAAATTGTAAAATATCAATTCAAAAGCTGACGAATATAAATCTTAATAGGTCAAAGCGCGGTTGTCGCGCATTATCCGAAGGTTCTGGAAATGCCTCTGCCGAGCAGACGGTTGTATTCGTCGTTGACGACTTTGTAGCATTCGCAGACGGCTTCTTCCAAACCTTGCCGGTCAATGACCGTCATCGTTCCGCGCACGTTAGTAATCAATTTTTTTCTGGCGAGTTTTTGCGCCGCCAGCGTTACGCCTTCGCGCCGCACGCCGAGCATATTGGAAATCAAATCGTGCGTCATTACCAATTTGTCCGATTCGAGGCGGTCGTGGCTCAGGAGCAGCCAGCGGCAAAGCTGCTGTTCGAGCGAGTGGAGACGATTGCAGACGGCAGTTTGTGAAATCTGTGTCATCAACGACTGCACATAGCGCAGAAGCAAGTTTTGAAATACTTCGCCCCGCGCGAACGCCTCTTTCAAATCCTTCGCCTTTATTTTGAAAGCCGCGCCCGCGCTCTGGATTATCGCGCGGCTCGTCGTCGTGCCGTCGCCCATAAAAATCGCCGTGCCGACTATGCCGTCGTTGCCCGCCACGCCGATTTCGGCGGTCGCGCCGCTTTCCATAATATACAAAAGCGAAATAATCGCCGTCGTCGGAAACACGGCGTAATCCATTTTATCGCCGGATTCATAAATGACTTCGCCGAGTTTGTAAGAAACCTGTTCTAATTTTGGCTGGACACGCGCGAACTCGCCGACGGGCAGAGCCGCGAGCAGATGGTTTTTTAGTGCGCTATTCGGGATGGCGATTGTGTTCAAATTTCTTCCTTTGTAGATGGAGAATTATAAAAACTGTTCCGGTATAAAAATTAAGCCGACACAAAACATTATAACAAAAAAAACAAATGTTTAAGTGCGCTGGCGCACACACGCAAAATAATAGAGAAATAAATTTCGGGTCCAGCCTAGATAAGACCATTATCTTTTGTAATTTTCCAAAGTAAAGCGTAGAGATTTTCATTTCTGTAATTGAAGCGAAACTCGCATTCTTTCAAGTGAAAATAAAAACTGTTTTTTGACAATCCGCGAAACTTGGTCAAGCGAACTTTGGCATAGCCCCAAAAGCCTTCGATG
>JBPCMK010000092.1:0-28957 GCA_051002375.1 Pyrinomonadaceae bacterium
AAATGGTGTCGATGGCGATTGAAGCCGCACAGCGCAACGGCAAAAAAATCGGCATCTGTGGACAAGCTCCTTCGGATTATCCTGAATTTGCAAAGTTTCTGGTCGAGAAAGGAATCAATTCGATTTCGCTGAATCCCGACACTGTGATTCAAACGACGCACACGATTTTGGAAACCGAGAACGAGTTGAAAAAACAACGTCAATCGGCTACAACTTAAAATAGTAAAAAAAATTATTGCCACAGAGGACACAGAAAACACCGAGAAAGTTTTTCCAGACGCAAACAATCTCTGTGAACTCTGTGTCCTCTGCGGCTAAAAATTTGGAGAATAAAATGCAGGAAATAACCGCAACCGAATTAAAGAAAAAAATGGACACCGGCGAAAACATTCAACTCATAGACGTGCGCCAGCCGGACGAATTCGCCTTCGCTCGAATCGAAGGCGCGAAGTTGATTCCGCTCGGCGAAATCGTCAAAAGAATGGATGAACTCGACGATTCGCGCGAACTCGTTCTGCAATGCAAAGCCGGCGGACGCAGCGCGCACGCCATTCAATTTCTAAAGCAAGCCGGTTACAAAGGCGAAATGACAAATCTGAAAGGCGGCATCACGTCTTGGTCGAATGACGTTGACCCGAAAATTCCGAAATACTAAAACAGATGAGAGATGAGAAATAGAAAGATAAATTCTCATTTCCCATTTAAATCAATTTCTTCGCTCATCCGCGCGATTCGCATTCCTTCGGCAACTTTTGTGCGGCACGCTAAAACGGGTTTTCCTTTCTCTGAATCTTCCAGCCAAACTTGGCAGTTGGCGCAGTCGCCGTTCCAGCAAAAATCGCCGAAGGAAATCGTAGCAATCGAAAGATATTGAAAACAGCGGAGCAGAGAATTATTTTCTGGAACTTCGCGCCGCTCGCCGCAGATTTCGATCTCGACGAGTTTTTCAAACGGCTCGAAAATTTCTGTGTCTATCATTAAATTGTTCTCTAACTTTTCCAATCGTTTTTATATTGCTAAAATATCTTAACAGATACAGATAAGGAGAGATTCAAAATGTCTTTAGTAATATACACGAAACCGAATTGCCCGTATTGTCAGAAGGCGCGGGATTTTTACAACGAAAACAGCGTCGCTTTCGTCGAATATGACGCGCAGAACGATAAGCGGCGGCAGCGTGAAATGCTCGAATTTTCCGGCGGCGATCTGGTCGTGCCGTGCATCGTCGAAAATGGCGAATACGTTCAATCGGGCTGGGGCGATCCGCCGCGCGGCTGAACGATTATTCCCGATTAAACCGGCAGTTTGCCGGTGTTTCAATTTAGGATTCGAGACCAGCGGATTGCGGATTTTTTATTTCCGCTATACTATCAAATTTGTTCGGAATGCTGTTGAATTAAAATCCGCAATCCCAAATCCGCATTCCGCAATCGTTATGGTTGGCGAGCAAATTAACCAATACAAAATTTTAGAAAAAATCGGCGCGGGCGGACAAGGAACGGTTTATAAAGCGCAGGACACGAAACTCGACCGCACGGTTGTCATCAAAGTTCTGCCGCCGGAACTGACGCAGAAAACCGCCAACTTCAAACGCTTCGAGCGCGAAGCGCAACTTTGCTCGCAACTCGACCATCCGAACATCTGCACGATTTACGATTTTCATCAAGACGACGGCGTTTTCTATATTGCGATGCAATATGTGAAAGGCAAAAACGTGCGTCAACTCGTCAGCGGTCGTCCGCTTGATTTGAAAAGCGCGCTTTCGATTATCGTGCAGGTTTGCGACGCGCTCGCCTACACGCATTCGCGCGGAATCATTCACCGCGACATCAAGGCGGGAAATATAATGGTAACTGACGGCGGGCAGATAAAGATTCTCGATTTCGGTCTGGCAAAATTGATTCAAGACGAACCGGCGGCGCACACCGAAGGTTTAGACCGCACCGAAATTACCGAACTCGGAGTTCCCTACGGCACGGCGACTTACGCCGCGCCCGAACAAGCGAAAGGCGAAAAAACTGATCATCGCGCCGATGTTTTTTCGACCGGTGTTTTATTGTATGAAATGCTCACCGGCATTTGGGCGTTTCAAGGCAAAACGGTTATTGACGTGCGCCATCAAGTTTTATATGGAACGCCGAAACCGCTTAGCGAGATGCGAAACGAACCGCTTCCGCCGCAGCTTCAGCAAATACTCGATAAAGCGATTGCCAAAGAGCCGAAAAATCGTTATCAAAAAATTTCACAGATGCGCGATGAACTTCGCGCGGTTTTACAGGAGATTTCAGGTATGCCTGTTTTGCAGGGCGACACTTACGCCCCCAAACATCTCGACGACAATCCGGTCAAACGCGCTTGGAATTGGCTGACGGGAAAATCCACTCCCGAAGCGAGTTCGACGCAGCGCACGCCGTCGGCTTCCAATGCGCCGAGTTTTTCGCCGGAAGTAACTTTGACCGCGACCGGCGCGGAAAAGAAAAGCGTGGCGATTCTGCCGTTCAAAAATTTGAGCGGCGATGCAAACGCCGCCTTTTACGAATTTTCATTAGCCGACGCGGTGATCACCGAACTCGCCGGACTGCGTTCTTTAATCGTTCGCCCGTCGTCGGTCATCTCGAAATATCAAGGCGTGGAGATTGACCCGCGCGAGGCGGGACGCGAGATGCGCGTCCACGCGGTTTTGTCCGCCGGATTTATTCGTTCGGGCGAACGTCTCAGAGTTACGGCGCAACTGCTCGACGTTTTGACGGGCGAGCTTTTATGGAGCGATAGAATTGACGCGGAAGGCAGCGATATTCTCACGTTGCAAGACACGATTGCCGAGCGGATTTTAGACGGATTGAAACTCGAACTCACGCCGAAAGAGCAGGAACAACTCGGTCGCCGCGCCACGGAAAACGCCGAGGCGTGGGAAGAATACTTGCGCGGGCGCGACAATTTCGGACGCTTTATTTTCCGTACCGTCGCGGCGGAAGACTGCGAAGCGGCGATAAAAAATTTCAAACGCGCCATCGAACTCGACCCGGATTTCGCGCTCGCGCACAGCGGTTTGGGTGCGTGTTACGCGAACCGTGTTTTCAAAGGAATGGGCGACGCGGAAGATTACACATACGCCGAAGCTGCCTTCAGCCGCGCGTTTTTCTACGACCCGAACGTCGTCGAAGCGAGAGTTTTGATGGTGATAATTTATCTCTCGCGCGGCGAAAAGAAAAAAGCGCGGGCGGAGATAAAAGTTTTGCAGGAACAATTTCCAAACGAAGCACCGCTTTATTTCGTCAAGGGAACGATGCACCGGCTCGACGGCGAATACGAAGAATCTCTAAAAAGTTTTGAAAAATTAGCGCGTCTCGATCCGGCGGCGCGAGTCGTCGCAAGTTACAACCGCGCCAGAATTTTTCTCTACAAAGAGCAATACGACGAAGCCTTAAAAGAACTCGACCGCGGCGCGAAAGCCGAGCCGAATCATCCGATGGTGCGAATCTTTCGTTCCAGCGTGTTGTTTTATATGGGCGAGGAAGAAAAGGCGATTGATACGATTAAAAATGTTCTGGAAAACAATCCGCAAATGGACGGCATTCGCGCTCTTTTAGCGATTTATCTGGCGCATCACGGCAAAAAGGACGAAGCCAGAGCGCAGCTTACAGACGAAACCAAAGGCTTGGCAAAAGCCGACCACGATATGGCTTACTGGATGACTTCCGCCTCAACGCAGCTCGGCGATTTCGACCAAGCGTTTTACTGGATGGAACGCGCCATAAAACTCGGCAACGAAAACAAGTATTGGTATGAACACGACAAAATGCTCGAACCGCTTCGTAAAGATTCGCGTTTTCAAGAGATTCTAAAAAAAATCGAACATTGACGCTTAAATAACTTTTCAAACACGCTCGAAAATCAAAGCGTATCTTAAACAAACGCGCTCAAACAAAAAGTTTAAGGCAGGAGAAAAATTGACAAATTGTTTTATTTTTCGCTTGCCGATTTTTTCAAAACGGCGAAAGTTGCTTTTGTGAAAAATTCTTCCGTTCCCGGCAACTGCGACAATTTGCCTAAATACCTTCCTAACTTAAATGTCTTTCCGCCGAATCCGATGTTTTCGAGATGCTCGATTTTAAACGGCAACCGGTTAATTATTTTTCTGAATTTTCTGATTGTAATGTGGTTCAAAAATTCGTCCCATTTTGCTTTGTCGAGATAAGGATTGGGTTTGCGCTCTCCGGTTTTTTGATCAATGTAATAGCAGGCGGTTTTATAATCGGGCGAATCGTAAAGATGCGCCGCGACGTTCAGCAAAGTGTCCATCGAAAAAACTGCGTTTGCCCAAGGAATCGGGATAATGTCTTCGAGATGCGAGCCGTAAGGCGTGAGCCACGCGCCGAAATGTATGAAAAGAATGCCGTTAGGTCGAAGAACGCGAAAACACTCGGTTAAAATTTCGTTCGGCTGGCTCAAATGCTCAAACGTATCAATCGTATAAACCACGTCAATGCTCGCATCCGGCAAAGGAATTTTGTTCGGCGTGCTTTGGATAAATTCGATTTTATCGCCGTAGTTTTCGCGGGCGATTTTCAATGCTTCCGAATCGAGTTCCGCGCCGATGGCGTGAAAGTTTTCGTGCTGTAAAAAACTATTTATCAAGTAACCTTTATTACAACCGAGTTCCAAAACGGTTTTACCTTCAAATGAAGTAAAGCGGCTGAAAAGTTCCTGATATTCGCCAATCTGTTCAACGCGGTCGGCGACATAATTTTCCATCGAGTCAAATCGGGTGATTTCATCTTTGCGAAAGCCGAATCGTTTTAACGCGCCGCCGTTTAAAAATAATTTTGAAACGGACAAGCAAATTTTTCCGCTAATGCCTTTAACTTCCGCGGCGGTCTTCGTATTACTCATTTGATTCATAGATTTTACCTCTCGAGAGAAATCTGTTGTCGTCAATAATACGAATAATATCAAAATAATTCAGAAGTAAAAATGTTTTCAACGGAAATTCCTCCGGGTTAATTCGCCTCACGATTTCATTTCGTCATTTCAATAACGCGGATACTTGCGTAATAATTCAAAAACTTCGCGCGTTTTAAAATCTCTCCGTCAATCTTCACCGCCAAATATAAAACCTTTTCCGGCAAGCCCAAAACTTGAACGAGATTGACGAACGGCAGCCAGAACGCGCGGCTTCGATAGGAAGAGAATTTAGCCGCGTAATTCGTCAATTCCGCATCGGTCAAAGGACGCTCGAACGGCGAGATGTCCGGCTGTTCGTATGGAATCAAATTTCTGACGAACTTGACAAATTTTGAATTTCTGACCGGCTCTAAAAAAATCGCGCGTCCGCCTTTTTTTAAGATTTTGAAAACTTCTTCGGACGAAATATCCAAATCCAAATGATGAAGAATCGCGTTTCCGAAAACGACATCAACCGATTCGTCCGCGAGCGGCAATTCGTGCGCCGACGCGACGCGAAATTCCGCGCGGTCGCTCCAGCCGTGCTGGTCGAGCCGCTTTTCGGCGAGTTCGATTAATTCGGGCGAGATGTCCACGCCGACGACTTTCGCACCGCGACTCGCCAATAAAACGCTGTTGTCGCCAAGCCCGCAGCCGTAATCCAAAACCGTTTTTCCCGCAGCGTCGCCGAGCAAATAGCAAAGATATTCGAGCGGGAAAAATGTTTCGCCCGTCGGATTTTTGTATCGCTCGATGATGTGTTCGGCGACGCGCAAATCGTTCGCCTCTTTCCGCCGCGCTTCGCTCGCGCTGCGCTCGACTTCGACGGTTTCCCACTTTTTGATTTCTGCTGTGTTCGTCATAAATTTTTCTGCGCCTTTCTTATTTCCGCTTCGATTTGGTCAATGTCCGCGCCCAAATCTTTTCCATTCGCGCCTTTGTTTTTGAATTTTGAATTCGGCGCGAGACGATAATTTCCGTCTTGCAAATTAACGAAACCGACATCCTTAAAATCATCGGCGAAAAAGTTTCGCGGCGGAATATAAATGTCGCTTTTCGGAATGTGTTTGCCGTTGACAATCAGGTTGTTGGTTATCGTGCCGTCGAGAAAATAAGTCGAGAAAATTTGCTTCATCGCTTCGCCGTTTCCGCCGTTGAAGCCATATTCATTAAAGGAAACGATATTATTGCGAAAGATAAATCGTCTCGACGGGGCGCGATGCGCGGTGATGATATTACCTTCGCTCAAAACCGTGTTGTTTTCTAATTGAACATCTTCGCCATCGGCGATTGTAATAAATCGTCCGTCCGCGCCCGCGCTCGTTTTTTCAATTTTGGTGAAAAGATTGTTGATGATTTTTACGCGCTTCATCGTTGCGCTTTTGTTGCCGTCGTCCGCGCCCAAAAAGAGAATTCCGCCGCCGCCGTTTCTAATCAAATTGTTCTGCATCGTAACGTCTTCGATAACGCTCCAGGGCGCGGCTCCGTCCTGATTTCTGACCGTAATGCGAATGACGTTTTCGTCAAAGCTGTTTTCGATAATATTGCCGATGATTCTGACATTTTTGGCGTTTTTCAATTCAAACGTGCATTTAATCGTTACGCGCCCGCGCCATTCGAGCGGCTTGGTCATCAGATTGTTCCGAATTTCGATGTCAGTCGGAACGAGATTTACAATGCTCGGGTCTGCGCCGCCGAACAAAATATTTTCCGCGCCGGCTTCGATGTAATTATTGATAATTTTATAACCGCCCGAACCGTTCCAACCGGCGATTGCCTGCGTTTCTTCTTCTTTGTAGGCGAAGCCCGCAAGATAGCTATTTTTGATAACCGTATCCGCGTCGTTGAGCGCGATGCCGCGACGGGTTTTGCCATTCGGATTCGGATGCAAGTAGCATCGGTCAATTTCGATGTCGTGCGGCATTTCCCGCGCCGTTTGTTTGTCCGAGCCGAGCGCGACGAGATTGTAAATGTAATCTTTTGAATCGGGCGCGAATTCGATTCCGACGAAGCGATAATGATGCGCGGACGGCGCGGTTTTAACGGCTGATTCGCCTTTGCCCGAACTCATAATTTTCGGCATCAAAGCCGCGTCTTGCGGGCTGACGCGCTTGCCGTCTTCCGGCAGTTTAGCAAGTTCCGAAGATTGAATCGTGATAAATTCGTTTCCCGTTTTATTCGGCAAAACAAACGCGCCGACGTATTTCGCGCCCGCCTGCAAAACAATCGTATCGCCCGCTTTGGCGCGATTGAGCGCAGCTTGAAAATCGCCGCCCGCTTTGACGGTGATAATATTTCCCGAAACTTCCAACTCGGAATTTACGGCGTGTTGTTGGTAAAAATACGCGCCAAGAGCGACCAGAGGCAAAGCAATGGCGACGATTAAAATCGCCCCGTAGATTCGCTTCGAGAAAAATCCGGCGTAATCTTTCGCCTTTCCTTTTTTCATCTGCCGCAAAGTCTTTTCACGCTCTTTTTGTTTTTGCGTCCAGGTTGCCGATGCGTTCGTATTCATAAAAAACTGAAATCCAAAGTGCAAAATCCTAAATCCCAAATCCGAAATCCGAAATCTCAAATCAATAATACACCCAATAATAAAAACTTTTCACATATTCGCCCGCCACCACGTCCCATCCACGCGCGATCAGCCACCAGTAAAACGGCGGCGGCGTTTGCTCGCCGGTCGGCGGCGCGACGATTCCGAATTCCACATTATCGCCTGTGAAAACTTCCTCGAACGTCCGCAGAGCGCGGCGCGTATGATATGCGGAAGTTACAATCAAAACGGATTTCCAATTGCTCGCCCGCGCCGTTTCGCGCAAAATCTGCGCTTCGTAGATTGTTCCCGAACCGATTGGCTTAATGATTTCGATTGCTTCTAAGGGAACGCCTCCGGCGATCAAATTTCTCTGCGCCATTTCGACATAAGGAATATTTCTCTGCTCCTTGCGCGACCAGCCGGTTTTCTCGCCATCGTCGGTCAAGATTATTTTCGGCGCAACGCCTTGTTTGAAAACTTCGGCAGCTTTTTGCGTTCGCTCGATATAAACCGATGAACCGGCAAGAACGATAATGACATCGGCGCGTTCGAGCGGCTTTTCGATTATCAATCTTTCGGCTAACACGGGAGCGAGAAAAACCCACGCCGCGATTAAAAGAATGAAGGCAATCGTGAACTTAAATGTGCGGCTTTTCTTTTTCACTTTTTACTTTTGCCTTTTTACTTTTTACTTCTGGAAGCATTTCGCCATTATCGCTCGCAAATCGTCAATTCGCGCTTCCCAGCTTTCCGCTTTTACCGAATCGCTGATTTCCTCTTTCGATTTCGGATGCGCCAACGCTTCTTCGATTTGCTCGATAAATTCTTCGCGCGTTTTCCCAATGCGGCAATAACCCAAAATTCGCACTTCGGGAATATCGGTTGAAACGACTTCCAAACCGGCGGCGAGATATTCGCGCACCTTTAGCGGATTTGCGGAGAGCGTCAATTCGTTTATCGCAAACGGATTCAAAGCGACATCAAAACCTTTGCAATATGCGGGAAGTCCGGCGTAAGGCTGGCGACCGAGAAAATGAATGTTCGGCACGTCGTCGAGAATTTTTATTTTCCGTTCCGCGTCAACCGCGATTTTTCCGATTAAAACAACCGAGCCGTTTCTAAAATGTTCTGCCGTTTTTTTTATCAATTCGTAATCAACCCAATCGGCGAGAAGCCCGTGAAAACCGATTATCGGTTTCGGCAGATTTGCGATTTCATCAGGAATTTTTGTTGCCTCGTCCAACGCTTTTCGGAAATGCGAAAAGTCAACGCCGTGCCGGATGATAAAAGTATTTTCATTAAATCGTTTTTTCGATTCGTATAATTTTTCCGCCGAGACGACGACCAAATCCGCTTTTCTAAAAAGTTCTTCTTCGATTTCCTTCAAACCTTTTGACGCGCCCGTGAACGCCGTGTATTCGTCAACGCAATAATAAATCAATTCGCTCTCGCCGAGTTTGCCCGCTAATAATCCAGCCGCCGGATTGAAAATCAGATTGATGACGTTTTGAAAATCGAGTTTTCGCATCGCTTGTTTGACCTGGCGCAGCAGAAATTTTTCGTTAAATTTTCTGACGGCTTGCGAGCCGTAAGCCGGAATCGCCAGCGGATTTAAGACGAAGATATTTTTCTCGACTTCACGAACCGGTTCGGTGAAACTTTTTAATTTGTTGAAAATCCGGTTGATGTCTTTTGACGAAGCGGTCGGCATTCGGTTGGCAATCGCGTTTATCCAAAGGATGCGGTTGTCTTTCGAGAGAACGCGCATCAAATGAGTTTTCGATAACGGATCGCCCGTCCAATCGTGCGAAAAACAAACGATGTCGCGTTTGCTAAGAAGGTTTGAGGTTTCTGTGGTTTGCTTTTTCATTTGTCTTTAGAAGACATTTCACAATCTATCTGCGACAGGCGCATTATCAATTTTTCATTATCAATCCTCAATTATTCCGCCGAAAGAAAACGGTTATCCACTCAAAATAATGAATAATTGAGAATTGATAATGAAAAATATCATTCGTCTCGATAGCTGGAAATTAATCGGCATAAATTTTGAAACACCGTCGTTTTAATCTGAATTTTTCCTGCGGTAATTTCTACTTGCGGCTGACAAATGAATTGTTTTTAATCCAAAACCGCCAAGGCTTTTCGGCGTATTCTTCCGCGTAATCAATGCCGACGCGCTTTCCGCAAGCGATTTCGTTTTCTGAAATTTCCGCGCCCGTTTCGAGCCAAACTCGCTGACCGAGCAAATCTTCGTTGTTAAAACTTTTATCAATGTCGAGCGCAATGCAGAGTTTTCCGGGACCGGAAGTTAAATTTACGTCCTTCATCTGCCCGCGCCGCTCGCGCATCAATTCTATATTTTCAATCGGTTCGACGGCGCGAATCAAAACCGCGTGCGGAATGCCGATTTCGCCGACCACGACGTTAAATTGAAAATACATCCCGTAAATGAAAAAGATATAAACCGTCCCGCCTTCCGCAAACATCGTTTCGGTGCGCTTCGTGCGGCGATTGTCGTAGGAATGCGCGGCTTTGTCTTCTACTCCGAGATACGCTTCGGTTTCGACGATTTTCCCCGAAACTCTTTCGCCCGCGTCATTCGGAACGACGAGCGTTTTGCCGAGCAAATCTCGTGCGATTTGTAAAGTGTCGGAGCGCGTGTAAAATTTACGCGGCAGTTTCTTCATAGAAGATTTTAGCCGCGAACAAACACGAAATAACACGAATTTTCTTCGATTTATTTTGTGTTTGTTCGTGTTTTTCGCGGCTAATTTTCTTTCCCGAAATCTTCGGGATAATAAATCAATTCAATCGCGTTTCCGCCAACACCTTTCGTGTAAAATGAAGATGTCCCGTCGCGGTGCGGTTTTATCGGGCGATTTTCTCGCGCAGCGGCGGTTTCCAATTCTTCTATTGTCCCGACCTTTAAGCCGATGTGCGTCGGATGTTTTGAATTCGGCGGCAAAAGCGCGATCCCGAAACCTCGCGCGTCGCGCATCATCGCCCAATCTTCATAAACGGTTTCAACCGTAAAACCGAGCCGTTTGTATTCTTCCACATCTTTTTCAAGGTCGTCGCATTTAACCGCGATGTGGTCAACCGTTCCGGCAAAACGGAAATCTTTTTCGTTTTTCATATAAAAATTCCTCGCTGCGATAAATTTTATCAGTTGCCGCGAAGAGCGCAAGCGTCCGCGCTCGCCGCGAAAAGAAATTTAGACGAAGAATTCGCAAAGATTTTCAATTACTTCTCCGGGGTTATCTTCTAACCGTTTGGTAACGAAGCTACCGTCGGGTGGTTTGCGCCTTTTCTGTTGATTTTGCCGACGAAGATGACTGAACAAACCGCTTGAATCAACGCGGCAATATTTTTTTGTAATACAAGCCGGTTTTATACCAAATCGGAGGTATGTGGAATTTTCATCGCTGACGCGCGTGTAAGATTTCTTCAATATATCGGATTTTGTCCAAAATCTTGAATCAAATCTTATATGTATAATTGATAAATCTTTGATTATTATACATTTCGTTTAATTTACTCGGTTGGAACAGCTTTTGCCTTATTTGTTAAATCAAATAAGATTTATTCCAATCTTCCAAACAAAATCGAAGGAGAATTTTTTATGTATGAATCATTTATGAGACGTTTCGGCAAATCGCTTTCTGGCGTTTTCGCCGTGTTATGCGTTCTCGTTGCCGCGTCATCCGTATTTGCACAGTTGACCACCGGAAACTTGCAAGGCGTGGTAAGAGACCCGAATAAAGCGGTGGTCGCCGGAGCGTCGGTAAAAGTTACCAATACCGAAACCGGCGTAGTGCGCGAAACCACTACCAATCAAGACGGCTTGTATCGAGTCGTCAACCTGCTTCCCGGCGCACTTTATAGAGTCGAAGTTGCCGCGCCGGGTTTTGCCGCTCGCACCGTCGAAAACGTCGCGGTTCGATTGGCGACTGAAAACAGCGCGGACATCGAACTCGGAGTTCAAGGCGCAGCGGGCGAAGTTACAGTTACGAGCGAAACTCCGCTTCTCAGCACGACGCAAGATCAACTGTCTACCGAATACTCGCAAAGACAGATTACGCAACTGCCTTTTAACGGTGGTTCGATTGATAATCTCGCGCTGCTTACGCCGGGCGTAGCAACGCCGGGCGACGCGGATTTTACAAACGGTGTTGGTATTTCGGCGAACGGCAACCGCGGACGCTCGAACAACTTTCAACTCGACGGACAAGATAATAACGACAACTCGGTCGCCGGTCCGTCGCTTTCGATTACTAACACGCAGGCGATTTGCGATTATCAAGTTACGACCAACAACCCGTCGGCGGAATTCGGCAGAAACGCCGGAGCGCAAATCAACGCCGTTACTTGTCCGGGAACGAATAATTTTCACGGCTCGCTCTTCGAATATTTAAACACTAATCGGCTCGATTCTCGAAACAACATCGAGAAACAAAATGCCGCCGCTTTCAACTTTTTAGCCAACAATGGCTTTGACAAACAATTTAGAGGAATAGCTAACCGCAACGGTCAAGACCCGTTCACGCTCAATCGTTTCGGCGGTTCGATTGGCGGTCCGATTAAGAAAAACAGAGCGTTTTTCTTTGTTACATTCCAAGCCGACGTTCAAAACGGCGAAGCGTCCACGAACAATTTAGGCAGCGGCGGACTGACCTTTACTCCGCAAGCCGTTCAGATTGCAAAATCGCTCGGTTTTCCCGGAGCTATTTCGATTCTCGGCAATACCAACGTCGGCGGTGGACCGAGCGCGGCTAACGTATCGGGACAATTTTATGTCGTTCCGACAACGCAGGATACGAACGGCGACGGCGTGATAGATGCCTTTGTTAATCCGGGCGGAGCGTTCACGAACAGTATTTTCGTATGTAACGTCAACCCCGGCTTTACAGGAACTACGCCAAATCCTTGTCCGGCGGCAAATTTAGTCGCGCTTCAAACCGGCGAAGCTGTTAGAATTTCGCCGTTTCTAAACCGCGAATATCAACTTATCACGAAAGAAGATTTCACTCTGACCAACAAAGACACTTTGAACGTGCGTTACATTTACGACACGACCAAGTTTCCTAATTCTCCGGCGACCGGACGCTTTTTAGCCGGTGCGTTTTTTGATGTTCCGTCAAAAAACAACAATCTCGGAGTTACCTATACCCGTTTAATCAGCTCGACTTATACGAACGAGGCGCGATTTAATTTTTCACGCCTGGACGTTAAATTCGGCGACCCGGCGGGAACTCTTCCCGGTCCGGGCATCAGCTTTAGCGGACAGCGCGATGTTGCAGGAAATTTCAACAGTCTTACTTTTGGAACGGCGAATAATTTGCCGCAGTCGAGAAAAGTTGACGTTTATCAAGAACAAGACACTCTCTCGGCAACGCTCGGCAATCATTTTGTCAAAGCCGGCATAGACCTTCGCCAGCAGAGAGTTCAGAACTTCTTCCTGCCGAACTTTTTGGGCGTTTTCAGATTCAGAGGCGGCAGCGGCGGCGGAACGGTTGCCTCCGGTGCTTCGCTCTGTCCGAATTGTCGGTTTTTCAATGACGATGGAACGGCTCGCGGCGGCAACGCTTTAGCTTTCGAGAATCTGCTGCTCGCTCGTCCCGACCGCATCAATTTTGCTTTGGGTAATCCGAGCATTACCACAAGTCAAAACGATTACTTTTTCTTCGTTCAGGACGATTACCGTGTGCGGGAAGGTTTAACGCTTAATCTCGGACTCCGTTACGAATATTCGTCAACGCCGTTTAATCCGATTATTGACCAGTTGAATAAACGCGAATCAGACCCGGCGACGGCGATTTTCGATACGAGATTTCCGATTGAAAACCGGACTGTTCCGAAATTAAAAACGGACAAAAATAATTTTGCGCCGCGCGTCGGTTTCGCCTATTCGCCGAATCTCAAATTCTTCGGAGACAGATTCAGCAACGGTAGAACGGTTATCCGCGCCGGTTTCGGTATCGCCTACGATCCGAGTTTTTTCAATATCGTATTGAACACGGTTACGGCTGCGCCGTTTGCCGCGTCCGGTCTTGTTACGCAAGTGCCGGGAACGGCAGGAGCGTTACCTTTCCCGTCTTTGCCGACCACGGTCGCTCAACTTAACACGACGCCGGGAACAAACGGCGGCGACCCGCGTCTTTTCAATCAAACTCGCGTTGACCCGAATTTCTACAGTCCGTATACGATGGGATTCAACGTCGGCATTCAACAGCAGATATTTAAGGATTCCGTAGTCGAAGTCAGATATGTCGGTTCGAGAATTATCGGACAATTTCAAACGGTGAACGGCAATCCCGACGTGAGATTTTTGAATCGCGCCGCGCAGTGTCTCGGTCTCAATCCGGGAGCGTTTTCAGCCGGAAACGCCGTCGGCACACCGGCAGCATCGGCTGACGCGGCTTGTAACAACTCCGGTTTCAACAGTCGCTCCGGCACAAACGGCAACGGTCGTCTCGACCCGAATTTCGGTCCCGTCCGCGTTCGCAACAACGGTGCGCGTTCGACCTACGACGGATTGCAGATACGGTTTGACACACGCTTTAGCAATGTCGTTTTCAACGCCAACTATACGTTCAGCAAAACCATTGATAATGCGTCGGAAATCTTCGGCACACTCGGCGGCGGGCAGTCAATCGCCGTTTCGCAAAATCCGTTTGACACTTCAAACGGCGAGCGCGGGCTTTCGGCTTTCCATCAAAAACACAACTTTACGGCTAACTTCAATTACGAACTGCCGTTCTACAGAACCCAAAAAGGTTTTGTCGGAAAAGCACTCGGCGGATTCCAAGTCTCCGGCATTCTGCTGCTCGGTTCGGGTCGTCCGTATACTCCGGTCGAAGCGTTTGCCAACGTTGACCCCGGATTTGAAGGCTCGTTCACCAACGGTGTTCTGCGTCCGTTTAATGGAAACAGAAGTGCGCCGAACGGAACAATCGCTTTCGGTTACGGAGCGGCTTGTTTGGCTTTATTCGGCGGACCCGAATGCGATTATAACGGCGGAGCCGCCGGACCGGGAAGTTTCATCGTTTTCAACACGCTGAAACCGGGTTCAATCGGCACGGTCGTAGCAAGCGCACAAGCCGCGCAGCAAGCCGCACGTCTTATTTATAACGACGCAGGCTTAGTTGCTATCGGATTTCTCGGCAGCTTTAATGACGCGGAAGCATTCAAATCCTTCCGTAATTTTTACGGCGATGTCGGTCGTAACACCTTCTTCGGCGATAAGTCTTACAGAGTTAATCTGAACATTATTAAAGTAACCAATATCAGCGAGCGTCTGAGATTGGAGTTCAGAGCCGAAGCGACGAATATCTTCAACCGAAGAAATTTCGGCGTGCCTGACGCGATTACGGAAGACGCTTCGTTCGGCAACTTTGTCGGCAGTTTCCAAAATCCGGGATTCAATTCCGGCTCGGCGCGTTCGGTGCGATTCGGCGTGAGATTCCTTTTCTAAAGGAAATCTTTTGAATTACAGACTATTAAAAGAGAAGGTTAGCCGCCTTCTCTTTTTTTTCGCGCTGAATTCACGAATATGTATTTTAATCCAAAAACTTAAATTAAACATTCTATTTTCCCCACTTCAAGCGGCATTAAAAACGGCAAACAAAAGAATTTAACTTGACAACCTAAAGGCGGCATAGATTTTGCTCTGTATATGTCGAACAAGTTTTCGCGGTTTTATTGAAATTCACCAGATACCTTGCAAATATAAATAAAACGGCGGAAAAATCCCATTAAATAAAAACTAGAATTTGGAGATTTATCAATAAAATGAAAAAAATTTTGAGTATAAGTATTCTGCTGGTTTTATTGAATCTGGCGGCTTTCGCACAGTTAAGCACCGTTACTTTGACCGGAACTGTTTCCGGTCCCGACGGCGTTTTGCCCGGCGCATCAGTTGCAGTCAAAGACAATAAAACAGGCAAGGAAATTACCGTAACGTCCGGCAATGACGGACAATTTAAAGTTCCCAGTCTCGAAGTCGGCGCGTATACGGTTACCGTAACGGCGGCGGGCTTTAAGACTTTTAACGCCCAAGAGGTTCGCCTTGAAGTCGGTAAGGATTATGATTTGCCGGTGCCTTTGCAAGTCGGCGGAGTCAGCGAAATAGTTACCGTTACCGCCGGTACGGACATCGTGAACACGACCGACGCGCAGCAGAACGGTATTATTTCCAACCGGCAGTTGGAACAGCTTCCGCTTTTGACGCGCAATCCGCTCGGCTTTGTTCCGCTTCAAGCCGGCGTTGCATCAAACCCGTCGCAGAACAGCACCATCAACGGCGTTCGCACTTCGGGAACGAACATCACTATCGAAGGGGTGAATGTGCAGGACAACTTTATCCGCGCCAACGCGACCGACTTTTCGCCGGCGCGTCCGCTCGTTGACGAAGTTGAAGAATTTACCGTTACCGGTCAAGCCAATGTTGACAGAGGTTTCGGCGCGGGTCAGATTCAGTTCCCGATTCGGCGCGGCGGCAACCGCTACACCGGTTCGGTCTATGACTACAACCGCAACTCCCGATTCGGCGCGAACAGCTTTTTTAACAACGCCGGCGGCGTTAAGCGTCCGTTCCGCAACCGCAACGATTTCGGCGGACGCTTTCAAGGACCGCTTCCGTTTTTGAATTTTGGTCAAGGCGGACCGGTCGTTAGCAGCGGAAAAGACAAACTTTTCTTCTTTTTCTTTTATCAGAAAACGCTTGACATTATTCCGTCGAGCGATTTGAATACGGTTCTGACGCAGCAAGCCCGCAACGGTCAATTTACTTACACGGCGGCGGCAAACGATCCGGCGAACAACATCGTTGCTGGACAAACCGTAACCGTCAATTTGTTCAATCCGACGCTCGGAACGGGCATTACGGGTATCAATCCGATTATTGCCAGCCGCCTTTTGTCGCAGATTCCTACAGGAAACTCGACTGACACCGGCGACGGTCGCGTTACCACCGGCTACCGTTTTCTTCAGAATTCCAACGCCGAACAGACGAATTACACGACCCGCATTGACTATAACGTGAACGATAGAAATTCCGTCAAGGCAATCTACCGTTACGTTTATCAAACGGTTCAGCGCAACGACGTTGACACGGGTTTCAATAAAAATCCGGTCGTTGACCAACCATCGAATAATCCGCTTCTTTCAATCGGCGTAGTTTCGAGTTTTTCCAGCAATTTCTCGAACGAAATACAGGGCGGGTTTTCTTTCAGCAATCCCTTCTTCCTGCGTAACGATGGAACGCCTGTGAATTTTCTTTCCTCGTCGCTGATTAGCAACCCGGAAGTTACCTTCTTGAACCAAGGACGCACGGCAAAGGCTTATAATTTGCAGGATAACGCCACTTATACGATTGGCAATCACGGCATTCGTTTCGGCGGACAATATCAAGCGATTCGCATTAACGCATTTAACTTTGTCGGAACTTCACCCACTTACACGCTCGGCGTAGGAACTAACACTCCGCAAATTTCAACCGCGCAATTTACCAATACCGCGCTGTTTCCCGGAACTGTTCCCACATCGCAGCGCGCTTCCGCCAATGCGCTTCTGGCGTTGCTCGGCGGCATAGTTTCAGGTGCGACGCAAACCTTTAATGCGACTACGCAGAATCAGGGTTACACGCCGGGCGCAAGCAATGCGCGTAGATTTGAAAATGAAAACTACGGCTTGTATGTTTCCGACCAATGGCGTGCGCGTAAAAACTTGACGATTAACATCGGAACTCGTTACGACATTTACGGCGCGGTGCGAAATCCGCAAGGATTATTTTTAGAGCCGATTATCACCGACTCGAATAATCCGGGGGCATCGCTTCTTAATCCGAACGGCGGATACCAATTCATCGGCGGCAATGCGGGCAAAGCCAATCAATTCTTTAAGACCGATAAAAACAACTTCGGTCCGAATCTCAGCTTTGCTTATTCGCCGAGTTCGGAAAGAGGATTTGGCAAATACCTGCTCGGCGAAAACAGAACGACGATTCGCGGCGGTTTCCGCATCAGCTATATCAACGACGAATTCGTCGCGTCGGCTAACAATGCCGGTGTCGGCAACGCCGGTTTAAGCTCATCGGTTAACTTAGTTCTCAATGGATCGTCATCGCTCAACTCCCGCGTTAATGCTTTGCCGACGATTCCCGCGCCGCCGTTTGTTCAAACCGCAAATCGAACTTTTGCAGTTAATAACGCTCAGAGTGGCGCAAACTTCGGAACGGTTTATGCGATTGACCCGAATGTTCAAACATCGAGCGTCAAGGAATATAGTTTGGGGATTCAACGCGAACTCGGCTTCAATACCGCGCTCGAAGTTCGTTATGTCGGAAGTCACAGCGGCAATCTGCTTCGCGCGATTGACTTGAACCAGGTTAATATTCGCTCGAACGGATTTCTCGCCGACTTTAATCGCGCTCGCGCTAATTTCGTGCTGACGGGCAACGCGGCTTGCACGACGGCGGGCTGTCAACCGCTGACCGTTTTCCCGAATCTGGCAGGCGGCGGTTTGTTGACCAACTCCACGATTACCGGACAATTGGTTGCTGGAACTCCGGCTGACTTGGCGATAATCTATGTTCAAAATGGATTGACGGGAACAGTTCCGTTTTTATCTAATCCCAACACGGGCGTAGTTGACTATCTGAGCAATCTCGGCAGATCGAATTACAACTCGCTGCAAGTCGAACTTCGTCGTCGTTTCGCGCAAGGTCTCCAATTGCAAGCCAATTATACCTTCTCGAAAAACTTGACGAATTCGCAGGGAGCGCAGACCAACGGCACGGGCGACACGCAAAACCGTTTCGACCCGCTGCTTGACAACGCGAATCCGAGTCTTGAGTATTCGCGTGCGATTACCGATCAAACGCATAAATTCAATTTGAATGCGGTTTATCAATTGCCGTTCGGTAAAGGCAAAGCCTTCTTTAATAACAGCGGCATTGCTAACACGCTGCTCGGCGGATTTGTCGTTGGCGGAATTCTGCAAATCGGTTCGGGTTCGCCAATCACCTTTATTGACGCTCGCGGAACTCTTAACCGAGCCGGTCGCTCGAATCGTCAAACGGCTTTGACCAATTTGACTAAACAACAGTTAAAGGATTTAACCGGCGTTTTCAGAACGCAGAACGGAATATTCTTTATCAACCCGACTGCGCTCGGCAGAGACCCAGTAACCGGCTTGCTCTTGACCGGACGCGACGGACGCGGAGTTTCGGGAAACTTTGACCAAGCACCTTTTACTGGACAAGTTTTTTTCCGTAACGCGCCCGGTCAAACGAGCGGTTTGGAACGCGCGGTCGTCAACGGACCGGCTTTCTATACTCTGGATATGTCGCTCATCAAGCGGTTTGCCTTCGGCGAACGCTATTCGTTCCAACTCGAAGGCGATGCCTTTAATATCTTGAATACGACGAATTTTGCTCCGTCGCAATCACAGGATATTAACAGCACGAGCTTCGGACGCATCACGAGTGCCTTCTCGCCGCGTATCGTTCAATTGTCCGCTAGATTCAATTTCTAAACTGAAATTAACTATCGGAATTCTACGGCGTTGCTTTTCACGAAGCAACGCCTTTTTTTATTTTCGTTGATTTGCTAAATTAAGATTTGCCTTTGATGTCTCTGCCAACGAAAAATATAAATTTGCAGCCGCTCGGCGCGGGCGATTTGATTGACCGCGCCGTCAGATTTTATCGGCGTAATTTTTGGACGTTTGTCTGGATTGCCGCGCCGCCGATTATCGTCGGGACGATAATTTCTATCGGCTGGGCGATTCTCGGACGCAAGGTTTTTCTCGTCGGCGCGTCGCGCGATCCCGGCGAGCAAATAATTTATTATCTTTTCACCTGGTTCGGAAGTCTCGTCATCTGGCTGACGGAAACGGTGGCGACCTTGGCGGTGATGGGCGGAGCGTCGCGCAATTTCGTTCGTCATCTTCTTTTCGGCGAGCCGCTTTCTTTCCGCGAAACTTACAAAAACGTGCGAACACGGCTTGGCGGTTTGATCGCCGCTTCGACGATCATCACCGTTCTGCTCGGCTTTGTCGGTTATCTTATTTTTTCCATCGCGGTCGTTGCCGCTTTTATTGCGATTGCCGTTGCCGCCGCCGCGTTTAGCTTTTCGCCTTTTTTGATTATCGTGGTTTCCGTTCTGCTCTGCGCGGCGATTATCTTCGGAACGGGCTGGCTGTTTTTTCTCGTCGCTTCGCGTTTTGCGTATGTCCCGCAAGTGATGCTGGTCGAAGGACAAGGCGTTTTTTCCGCGCTCGGCAGAAGCGCGAATCTGGCGAGCGGCAACGTCAAACGCTTTGCCGCGCTGTTCGTTTTTACGATTGTCGCAACCTATTCGGCACTCTCGCTTTTTTATATTCCGCTCGGTTGGTATGCTTATTTGAACGGCGTTCAGATTTTCACTTTCGACTCCGACCTGATTCCCGCGTGGTATCAAATCGCCAGCCAATTCGTCTGGCAGGCGAGCTTTATTCTTCTAACGCCCGTTTGGATGATTGGTTTGTGTCTGCTTTATGTTGACGAGCGCGTGCGGCACGAAGGCTACGATATTGAATTGATGGCGGCGCAAAGACTCGGCGAAATTCCCGCCGTGCCGCGCCAATTTATCAATCCATTGCAGCCGGCTTTAGCGCAAACAGGCGTGCCGGACAAAGCGCGAAAACGCGATTCTTCGATGACCACTCTCGGATTAAATTAAACTTGAAATATCAAAATACGAATAAAATTTACGCCGCCGATGAACACAGCTAAACGCCGATTTATTTTCAAAAATTATCCGGTCAGTCCCGTTTATCTCGCCGTGTTTTTTTTGTCGGCGTATTTGTTATTTTTTCCGCATTCGATTTTCGCCAGAACTTTAACTAAATATCGCGGTAGCGTCCACAGCGCGAAACTCTCCGTCGAAAATTTGCTCGCTCCCGATTCGGAAGATAAGTCGTTCAAAGATTATCTGAAATTGGAGCGTGCGACGCTGGCGGAAATTCGCGCGGAAATTCCGCCGACCGAGCGAATCGAATGGCGCGGCACGACTATCGAAACCGACAACCGATGGCTGCTTGACGAACTCGAACGCTTGCCGCGCGAACCGCTCGACTCGCCGAAGCGCGAAGCGATTTTAAACGAAACCGACGAACGCCTCGCCGCGCTCGAACAGAAACTCGGCGAACTCGAAAATCCGTCCGTCTCCAACCACACGAAGGACGAAGACAAACGCAAGCTGGCGGAAATTCTACGCCGCGAAGAATTTCAAAAACCGGAAGAAAAACAGGAAAGTCTGTTTGCGAAATTGTATCGAAAAATTATTGCTTGGCTGGCGAAAATGTTTCCGCGCCCAAATCTTTCCGACTCTTCTTCAACCGACGGTTTTCAATCTTTTTCGTTTGTTCTGCAAATGCTTCTTTACGCTTTGGTTCTCGGCGCAATCGGCTTTTTGATTTATCGTTTCGCGCCGTTTTTTCTGAATCGTCTGCGTTTGAAAAAAACGGGCGAAAAACGCGAGCGCGTAATTTTAGGCGAGCGGCTGGCGGCTGATGAAACCGCCGAAACTTTGTTTGACGAAGCCGAACGCCTCGCCCGCGAAGGCAACTGGCGCGGCGCGATTCGCAAAGGTTACATCGCGCTTTTATGCGAGTTGAGCGAGCGAAAAATTATCGGACTTTCGCGGCATAAAACGAATCGGGATTATCTGCGCGACATTCGCAAACGCGGCGATTTATACGAAAATATGAACGGTTTGACTTTAAATTACGAGCGTCATTGGTATGGTTTTGACGAGGCGGCAAAAATTGATTGGGAAGATTTTCGGAACGATTACAAAAAAGCGGTCGGCAATTAAATTTTGATTTTCGTTTGAAAGTTTTGATAGACGAATGCGACAAAAATTTCTCATATTCGCAGCTTTGCTTTTCCTGATTGTCATTTTAATCGGGCTGAACGCGGCTTCTTACGTTCAAAAAGATAAAACGCCGGACAGCGAAGTTGCTCCGAATCGCTCGACCTTCAACACGGGCGCGACCGGCACGCGAGCCTTTTACGATTTGCTGTCGGAAACCGGCAGACGAGTTTCGCGCTGGCAAGAGCCGCCGTCCGCGCTTTTGGGCGGCGGTAAAAACAAACCGCAAACCTTCATCGTCATCGGACGCACGCGGCGCAAATTTGATGAAAGAGAAATCGAACAGCTTCTCGAATGGGTTTCGGCGGGCGGAAAATTAGTCGTTATTGACCGTCAGCCGCCAACCGAATTAATTAAGACGACGGCAAATTGGAAAATTTCCGTCGAGACGAAACCTTTGCCGCTTTTTACCGACCTCGACCCGTCGGACGCAAATCAGATGACGGAAAAAATTCCTGCCGCTAAACCGACGCAGCCAACCGTTTATACGCAGCAAGTCAATGCCGTTCAACCGTCGCTTTTTGCTTCTTCGATTATTTTTGAACGATTTTCCGGCGGTGTTAATTCGGCGAATAAAAACCGAAATACGGGACAAGGCAGCGGCGACGGAACAGGTGAAAATTCGCCTGCAAACAGCGAAGACGAAGACGAAACAGACGAAAAAATCATTACGCCCGCGCTCGCCGCGCCGTTCACGCATCTGGCAAACGACGATAAAAATCTGCTGGTTGATTTCCCTTTCGGCGCGGGGCAAATCGTTTTTCTTTCCGACCCGTATATCGTCTCAAACGGCGGCATCAATCTGGTTGACAACGCGCAGTTGGCGATAAATATCGTCGCTTCCGGCGAAGGCGTTATCGCCTTTGACGAATATCATCAAGGCTTCGGCGCGGGCAAAAATCAGTTGTTTAATTATTTCGCCGGAACGCCTTTGGTCGCCATTTTTTTGCAGTTTGCCGCGCTCATCGGCTTTGTTTTTTTCACGCAGAGCCGACGCTTTGCCCGCCCGCTGCCCGAACGCGAGCCGAATCGTCTTTCAAAGCTCGAATACGTTTCGGCGATGGCGGAATTGCAGCAGCGCACACGCGCCTTTGATTTGGCGATTGAAAATATCTACGCGGAATTTCGCCGCCGCGCGGCGCGGCGCGTCGGCGCAGATGCTTTCACGACTTCGCTAAAAAATTTGGCGCAGTTGATTGCCGAACGAGCTAAACTAAATCCCGATGAATTAGAAAATCTGATGTTCAAATGCGAGGAAATAATTCGCGGCGAACCGACGAACAAACGCGAGGTTTTGGATTTGATTAAACGGCTGCGCGAAGTCGAAGAAAAACTCGGTTTGAAGAGAAAATGAGATTCGTAGAAACAGACGTATGCCGACAACTGATTTGATTTTACTGATAATTTTGTTCTTCATCACCAGCGCGGTCGGCGTGGTTACAGGCAGCAATTCGCTGATCACCGTTCCCGTGATGTTTCAATTCGGCATTGAGCCGCGCGTCGCCGTGGCGACGAATATGTTCGGGCTGACTTTTATGGCAGTCGGCGCGACGATTCCTTTTTTGCGGCAACGCGCGATTGATGTAAAACGTATCTCGCCGCTTATTATTTTAACGATTGTCGGCTCGGCAATCGGCGCGAGTTTGGTCGGCTTTATTTCTGACAAAACGATGCCGATTATCGTTTCCGTCTCAATGGTTGCCGTTACGATTTTCACTTTTATAAAGCGCGACGCGGGCGTGGCGAAAACCGAAAATATTTCCCCTAATTCAAAAGTCATCGCTTACATTTTAACTTTTCTGCTGGCGATTTACGGCGGGCTTTACAGCGGCGGTTACGTTACGATGCTGACCGCGTGCCTCGTCGCTTTTTTCGGAATGACGTTCACCGAATCGGTCGCTTCGACGAAACTCATCAATGTTTTTTCTTCGTTGATTGCCACGATTATTTTTATGTGGCAAGGTTTGGTAGATTATCGTTTGGGTTTGATTTTAGGCGCGACAATGTTCGTCGCCGCATACGTCGGCGCATATACGGTAACGCGCTTGAACGACGTTTGGCTCAAGCGAATTTTTCTGATTACAGTTTTAGCCTTGGCGATAAAAACAATTTACGATTTTACATTAAAATAACTGATGTTGTCGTCTATAATTTTTACTTGACAACTCAGATTTAAGATAAAAATGCTGACTTATACTCCGACAACTGTCGCTCATATCCAAACCGAACTCGGCAAAGTCATCGTCGGGCAAGACGCGGTGATCGAACAAATTCTCGTCGCGGTTCTCGCCGAAGGACACGCGCTTTTAGAAGGCGTTCCCGGCACGGCGAAAACTTTGACCGTCAAAACGCTGGCGCGAATTGTCGGCGCGGATTTTTCGCGCATTCAATTTACGCCCGATTTGATGCCGTCCGACATTAAGGGAACGAATGTTTTCAATATGCAAACGTCGCAATTCAGTTTGCGGCAAGGTCCGATTTTCACGGACATTTTACTGGCGGACGAAATCAACCGCACGCCGCCGAAAACGCAAGCCGCGCTGCTCGAAGCGATGGAAGAACGGCAGACGACGATTGACGGCGAACGCTACAAACTCTCGCCGATTTTCACCGTTTTAGCGACGGAAAATCCGATTGAATACGAAGGAACTTATCCTTTGCCGGAAGCACAGTTAGACAGATTTTTGTTGAAAATTACGATTGATTATCCGCCCGCCGACGCGGAATTGGAAATCGTTTCGCGCTGGGACGCAGGCTTTAACGCGCGTCAATTAGAACAAGTCGAAATCGCGCCTTTGACCGAAGAAATGTCAATCGAAAACTGCCGCGCCGAAGTCAAAGCGATGCGAATGGAAGCGGGCGTTCAAAAATACATCGTCGAAATCGTCCGCAAATCGCGGGCGCATCCGACGATTCTCTACGGCGCAAGCCCGCGTGCTTCGGTCGCTCTGCTTTTATGTTCAAAAGCCCTAGCCGCGATTCGCGGGCGCGATTTTCCAACGCCCGACGATGTGCGCGATGTCGCCGCGCCTGTTCTGCGCCATCGCCTCGCGCTTCGCGCCGAAGCCGAACTAGACGGCGCGACGACCGACGCGGTGATTTCCGATATTCTCAAAACCGTCGAAGTCCCGCGATAGTTTATTAGCCACGAACAAACACGAAAGGAATATAAAGATTTATTCGTGTTCTTTTCGTGTTTGTTCGTGGCTAATTTCTCACCGTGTAAATTCAATCGTGTTGCCGTGCATCCAGCCGCTCGTGCCGTGTTCGCATTCGACTTCATACCAAGGGCTGTTCGGGTTTTCGCGTCTGATGATATTGAGACGGTCGTTCATCGGGAGCGTGTCAATCGTGGAAGAATCCGCGTCGGGCGCGGAACGAACGCGGGCGTTTGCCGCAATCACGCGCCCGTTAAAATCCGCGTCGCTCGCCGCAGTCGTCTTGTCGTGTTTGCCGGAAACAATTTCGACCGCTTTATTTTCGTTTTTATTTTCCGCATTGATTTCCGTCGTCGAACTCGTCTTGATTAATTTTTCCGTCTGATTCGTTTTGACAGAATCGGCGTTTTCGCCTTTGTAAATTCCTCTGGACAAAAGCAGCGTCGCCAACACCAAACCGCCGCCGATCAGCAAACCGAGAACGAGAAAAAGCGCGTATTTTCCGGCGTTTGAACTTGTCTTCGCCGGAACGACGATGATGTTTTCGGGAAGCGTGGGAGTTTGATAATTTGCCGTCGGCGGAATCTCTGGATTTGCGCCGACATCAATGATAATCGGCTCGTGTCGAATGACGGTTTCCGCTTCAAACGAATCGTCGGCGGTTGACGGCATCGAAAATGTTTCCTCGATTAAAGCCGCGCCGTCGTTCAAACAATAAACCGTTTCGTCGCCATAAACCGTGCTGCACTGCGGACATTTTTTCATAAATTCGTTTTGCGCGAAGGCTAAATGTTATAATCGAAATGTTATCGAATTCGCTTTTGAGAAAATAGCATTGATTTAAGGGAACGGCAAAAGTTTTGGAAGGTAAAATGAAAATCGCGGTGGCAATGAGCGGCGGAGTTGATTCGTCTTCCGCCGCCGCTTTGCTCAAAGAACAGGGACACGAACTCGTCGGTTTTACGATGCAGTTGTGGAATCAGCGGCGCGGAATTTCGACGGACGAAAACGGCGATCCGCTGCCGTCGCGCTGCTGCTCGCTCGACGACGTTTATGACGCGCGTCGCGTCGCGGAATCTCTCGGTTTTCCGTTTTACGTTTTGAATCTCGAAAAAGATTTTGAACGCGATGTCGTCGAGCCGTTCGTCCAAAGTTATCTGTCGGGCGAAACGCCGATTCCGTGCGTCGCGTGTAATTCGCGTCTTAAATTTGCATCTTTAGACAAACTCGCGCTGAGTCTCGGCTGCGACAAAGTTGCGACCGGACATTATGCCCGCGTCGAATATGACGCGAAGGCAAATCGCTATCGCCTGTTTCGCGGACGAAATCACTGGAAAGACCAAAGCTATTTTCTGTGGGAATTAACGCAAGACCAACTTTCCCGCGCTTATTTTCCGCTTGGCGAAATGCTGAAATCCGAAGTGCGCGACATCGCCCGCGATGCGAAATTATACGTCGCCGAAAAACAGGAATCGCAGGAAATCTGCTTTGTGCCGGACGGCAAATATTCGGAATTTATTGATAGGTATTTGGAACACGAAAATCGTTCCGACGAAACACCGCAAAACGGCGACATCGTGAACACGCGCGGCGAAAAAATCGGCGAGCATTCGGGAATTCACCGCTATACAATCGGACAACGGCGCGGTCTCGGCATCGCGCACGAAAAACCTTTGTATGTCGTGCAAATCGAACGCGCCCGAAATCAAATCGTCGCGGGCGAAGCCGAAGAATTAGATTGTCTGGAATTCATCGCCAAAGGCGTAAATTGGGTGGCGTTTGATGCGCCCGAAGAACCCGTCCGCGCTTCGGTAAAAGTCCGCTATCGCCACGAACCTGCGCCCGCGACGATTTACGCTTTGCCCGAAAATCGCGCCCGCATCGTTTTCGACGAACCGCAACGCGCCATCACGCCCGGACAAGCGACGGTTTTTTACCACGGCGAAGAGACGCTCGGCGGCGGTTGGATTGTAAGAGGATAAATTATGAGTTTTTCCAACGTAACAATTTTAACCCGAAAATTGGAAAGTCTTCCCGAAGAAACTCGTGAACAAATAGCCGAATATTTGAGCGAGCATTTTGAGGAAATCAAAGATGAAGTTCGATGGAACGAGCAATTTAAAAATTCTTCAACCAAACTCGAAATGATGGCGCGACAAGCCAGAAAGGAGATTGCCGAAGGTAAAGCAGAAGCGATGGATTATGAAAAATTATGAACTCGCAAACTCTGCCGTCTTTCTGGAAAGCATACTCGCGCTTGAATCCAACAACTAAGCAACGCGCAAGAAAGGCATATTATTTATGGCGCGAAAATCCTTATCATCCGTCCTTACGTTTTAAGTGTGTCAACGCAAAAGAAAATATCTGGTCAGTTCGTATTACAAAAGTCTATCGAGCTATCGGCGTTTTGGACGGCGATACGATAACGTGGTTTTGGATTGGGAATCACGACGATTATGAAAATTATTTCGGTTAACCGATGAATGTTTCAAATAAGGAAATCGTAATTATTGCGGGCGCGAACGGCGTTGGAAAAACGACTTTCGCCCGCGCTTTTTTGCAGGAATACGATTACGAATTTTTGAACGCCGATGAATTTGCCAAAAGTCTTTCGGCGGAAAATCCGCAGAAAAAGAAAATCCGCGCGTGAAAATTGTTTTTCCGAAAGTTGAACGAAGCCGTCGCAAACGATAAATCTTTGCTCATCGAAAGCACGCTTTCCGGTCGTTATCTGCAAAAGTTTATCGAAAACCTGCGAGGCGAAAATTATCAAATCAGAATCATTTTTCTCTTTGTCGAATCACCCGAAATACTGATTGAAAGAATCGCCGAGCGAGTTAAAAAAGGCGGGCATTACGTTCCCGACGAAGATGTGCAAAGACGCTTTGTGCGCGGCAGACGAAACTTTTTAAATGTCTATAAAGATTTAGCCGATTCGTGGAGTTTGATTTATAATTCGGAAGGAGCGTTTCACGAAGTTGCTTTGAGCGATAGCAAAAGGATAGAAATTTTTGACGAAAATGCCTATCGAAAATTTTTACGAGTATGAAAAACGGCGAAGGCAAAATTAGTTCGGAAACTTATCAATGGATGGCGAAAATTGTTCGCATCGGCAACCGCGCCGTTCGTCAGGCGCAGAAAGAAAATCATCGGCTCGGCTTGCCGAATATCTACTGGCGCAATGGTAAAATTATTTATGAAATGCCGAACGGCGAAATTATAGTTAAAGATTCATCTAAAAACAGCGAAAGTTGATTAAAAATAAAATGGCGAAAGAGAAAAAAAGGTTAAGCAAAAAAGCAAAAGAGGCTTTAAAAGTACTGAACGATTCAAAATTGCTGGCGAATTCCAAAGCGTCGGACGATTCTAAAACGGCTCAAAATTTCAACCCGTCAGACACGGCATCGAAATTAAGCACTGCCAACAAACCGAGACCCGACAAAAAACGCGGATAAAAACCGCCAGCCGAATTTCTCGTCAAAATGCAGGAAACGCCAATCGTCAAAATAAAACCGGACAATTCGCGGCTGAATCTCGACCTTAAAGATGTATGGATTTACCGCGAATTGCTTTATTTTCTCACGCTGCGCGATGTCAAGGTGCGCTACAAACAAACAGCAATCGGCGTTTTGTGGGCGATTCTTCAGCCGGTTTTGACGACCGCGATTTTCACGGTTATCTTTTCGCAATTCGCCAGATTCGACTCTTTGCAAGTTCCATATCCGCTTTTTGCTTTGAGCGGTTTACTGCTCTGGCTGTTCGTCAATACTTCGATTACGACGGCGAGCAACAGTCTGGTCGGGAACGCGAATCTCGTTACGAAAATTTATTTTCCGCGCTTGATTGTGCCGATTGCGGCGACGCTTTCCGGTTTGATTGATTTGGCTTTGGGATTTTTATTGCTCGTCGGTTTAATGATTTATTACGGAGTCGCGCTTTCGCGGCAAATGATTTTCGTGCCGATTTTTATTGCGCTGGCGATTTGTATCGCTTTGAGTTTCGGAACGCTTTTCGCCGCTTTGAACGTGCGTTTCCGCGATGTCAAATTCGCCCTGCCGTTCGCCTTGCAAATCTGGATGTTTCTCTCGCCGATATTTTATCCGTCGAATATTCTGTCGGCGAAATGGCGCGTCGCATTCGCATTTAATCCTTTGAACGGAATTCTCGAAGGCTTTCGCGCCGCGCTTTTCGGCGGCGAATTCGATTGGTTTGCCGTCGGTGTTTCAGTTGTTCTAACCTTTGTTTTAATGATTTTTTCGCTGTTCGTATTCAAGCGAATGGAAGACGATTTTGCAGATTTAATTTGAAATAAATAGTCGGGCAAAATAACTTTGTAAAATGTCGGAGCGCGGACGGCTCGTCCGCCCGTTCGAGCGAAGCAAGAACGGAAAATGCTT
>JBPCMK010000093.1:0-14703 GCA_051002375.1 Pyrinomonadaceae bacterium
TCGTCAGAAAATTTAGGTTTCATCACCAAAAGGATGGCAGAAATCTTCGGATTTCTGCCTCCGCTGACGAAACTGAAAATCTAAACTGTTGTTATCAAAGAACTTTAATTTGCACAGACTTCAGTTAAATAGGTTTCAGGTTTCAAGTTTCAGGTTTTTGTGTCGAGCGTTCGACCTTAAATTTAAACGGTCAATTCTTCAACTTGAAACCTGAAACCTGAAACCTGAAACTATGTTCCTGCTTTACAGCATTCTTCTAACCGTTGGCTTTCTCGCGCTTTTGCCGCGCTTTCTTTTTCAAAGAAAATACGCGGCGGGATTTCGTGAGCGTCTCGGACGTTTGCCGGATTTTGATGCGGAAGGAAAACCCGTTGTTTGGCTGCACTGCGTTTCGGTCGGCGAGACGCAGGCGGCGCGTCCGCTGGTCGAAGAAATCAAAGAAAATTTTCCCGAATATAAATTGGTCGTCTCCACGACGACGCTCACCGGACAAACTGTGGCGCGTGAAATTTTTGCAAACGATGCCGCGCTCGTTTTTTATTTTCCGTTTGATTGGAAGTTTTCCGTGCGCCGCGCTCTGCGGCGAATAAAGCCGAAAGTTATTTTGCTGATGGAGACGGAAATCTGGTTTAACTTCGTCCGCGAAGCCGGAAAATCGGGCGCGAAAATCGCGCTCGTCAACGGACGACTTTCGGAAAAATCGGCGCAGCGTTACGCGATTATTCGCCGCACTTTCCAGCGCGTTTTTCATTTCGTTAATGTGGCACTGATGCAGGAATCAAAAGACGCGCGGCGGCTCATTGATCTCGGCGTTCGCTATCCGAAAGTTAAAATTACGGGAAACATAAAATTCGACCAGCCGTTTGAAGCGAGCGATTTAACGGAGGAATTTCGCAAGCGTTTTTCGATTTCAAAAGACGCGCCGTTAATCGTCGCGGCAAGCACGCACGCGCCCGAAGAATCTTTGATCGCGGACGCTTTCAAGCAAGTTTATAAAACCGCGAAAATTGCGCGTCTGCCGCGCCTTTTGATTGTGCCGCGTCATCCCGAACGCTTTGCGGAAGTCGCCGAAACGATAAAAGCGACCGGCTTTGAATGGGCGCGACGCAGCGACGCGCCTTCGTCGCACGACGCGGCGGCGGAGATAATTTTACTCGACAGCATCGGCGAGTTGCGGGCGATTCTGCCGCTCGCGGAAATCGTCTTTGTCGGCGGCAGTCTGATTCCGCACGGCGGACAGAATGTTTTGGAGGCGGCGGCGGCGCGGACGGCGATTGTTACCGGATTTTACACGATGAATTTCGAGGCGATTGTGCAGGAACTCGTCTCGGAAGGCGCGCTCATTCAACTGCCGAAGCTCGACGAAAAAGAAGCGTTTTCGGAACTCGTCGAGATTTTTACGAATCTTTTGCAAACGGAAGAAAAACGCGAGCGGCTAGCGGCAAACGCTTTTCGAGTGATGAATGCGAATCGCGGCGCGACCGCGAAAACAATCGAATATCTCGCGCCTTTGTTTAATCAAAATAATCTGCCCGCGTCAGAATCTTCAACGACTGCCGCGCGAAGCCAAAAAGTCAAACTCAAAACTTCCGCCGGCAGACGCGGCACGGGCAAAAAATGATTTTCGTATTTTATTTTTTCGCCGCCGTTCTCATTTTTCTCGGCTGCAAGTCCCTGCGCGGCGGAATTGATTATCTCGCATTTTTCAAACGCGAACTCGCCCGACCCGAATCCGATTTCACGCCGTTTTGTTCGATCATCGCGCCGTGTCGCGGACTCGATTTTGATTTGAAGAAAAATCTCGCCGCGCTGTTTCGGCAAAATTATCCGCGTTATGAAATCGTTTTCGCGGTAGATGACGAGCGAGACGAAGCCGTGAAAATTATCAAGGAAGTTTTACGCGAAAACGCCAAATTCGCCAAACTTTTTGTCGCCGGAAAAGCCGAAAACGAAAGCCAAAAAGTTCACAATTTGCGGCACGCGGTTCGGGAAGTTTCCGGCGAATCGAAAGCATTTGTTTTCGTAGATTCGGACGCGCGACCGAACGAGAATTGGCTACGAAATTTAATCGCTCCATTACGAGATGAAAAAATCGGCACGGCGACGGGTTATCGCTGGTTTGTCCCGAAAAAAAATAATCTTGCGTCCCTGCTGCGCGTCGTCTGGAACGCTTCAATCGCGTCCTCGCTCGGCGCAAACGAAAAAAATAATTTTTGCTGGGGCGGCGCAATGGCGATACGGCGCGAGACGTTTGAAAAAACAAACGTGCGCGAAAATTGGCGCGGAACGCTTTCCGACGATTTCACCGTTACGCGATTGATGAAAAAAGCGAATTTGCCGATTCGATTCGTGCCGCAATGTCTGACGGCAACCGTCGAAGATTGCACGTTTCGTGAACTCGTTGAATTTACCAACCGGCAAATGAAAATCACGCGCTGTTATGCGGCACATCTCTGGAAAGCGTCTTTAATCGGCTCGCTGCTTTTCGCCGCGACTTTTTGGACGGGCGTTGCGCTTTTATTCGTTTTGTCGGGCGTGCATTTTTGGCTGACGCTCGTTTTTGTAACGGTAATTTTTTTGCTCGGCGCGGCTAAAGCGCAGCTTCGTCTGAAAGCCGTCCGATTGGTTTTGATTGATTACGAGAAACAATTAAACCGGCAAATTTTTTCGCATCTGACGCTTTGGACAATCACGCCGATTCTCTTTTTTTACAACTGCGTCTGCGCTTTGTTTTCACGAAAAATAATCTGGCGCGGCATCGAATATAATTTGAAATCGGCAGCCGAAACCGAAATTTTATCTAAGCGTCAAATTGTAAAGTTGAGAAGTTGATTGGTAAATTTAACTGATGACCGAATCGGAAAAAAGTGCAAACTCGACTTCAATACGTCTGCTCGGCGCGTGCCGCATCAAGGTTGGCGGACGCGAAATCGTTTTGCGCCGCAAGCCGAAACAGCTTGTCAAACTGCTCGCTCTCGCCACGCAGCAATGCCTTCACCGCGAGCAGATTGTCGAAATTTTATGGCGCGAGCAGGAGATTGAAGCGGCGACGAATAATCTGCATAAAACCATCCACGCGGCGCGGCGGGCGTTTGAGCCGGATTTGGTTTCGGGTAATGATTCAAAGTTTATTTTGACCAAAGAAGGACAGATAATTTTGACCGCGCCGGACGGTTTGCGGATTGATGTTACGGAGTTTGAACGACGCGCCGCCGATGCGCTAAAAAATGGCGGTGAGAAAGTTTGCGAAGCCGCGCTTGCTCTTTACGCGGGCGATTTGCTGCCCGAAGATTTGTATGAAGATTGGGCGAGCGAGCGGCGCGAAAGTTTGCGGCAGACGCGGCATAAACTTTTCCGAAAATTGGGAGAGATTTACGAATCGGACGGACGGTTTGAGCAGTCGGCGGCGATGCGTTTGAAACTCGTCGCGGCGGACGAATTAGATGAAATGACGCGGCGCGATTTAATGAAAATTTACGCGCTCGGCGGAAATCGCGGGCTGGCTTTGAAGCAGTTCGAGATTTGCCGTGCGGTTTTGAAAAGCGAGTTGGGCGTTGAGCCGGAACGCGAAACGCGCGAGCTTTTTGAGCAAATTGCGGCGGGCGAATTGCCGTCGCAAACAGAAAAACCCGCGCTTTCTTTCGCGTCGAAAAATGAAAAATCTTTTGTGCCGCAGTCGAAATTAAAAACGAATTTACCGCATCGTTTAACGAGTTTCATTGGACGCGAAAAGGAAATTGTCGAGATAAAAAATCTGCTTGAAGCGGCGCGGCTTTTGACTTTGACCGGCGCGGGCGGCATCGGAAAAACACGGCTCGCGCAAAAAATCGCGGCTGAATCAATCGAAAAATTTACGGACGGCGCGTGGTTTATCGAACTCGCCGCGCTCAATGATTCATCGCTTATTGCGGGCGCGGCGGCGAACGCGCTCGGCGTTTCCGAAGAATCAAATCGCCCGATTGTCGAAACTTTGCGCGAGTTTTTGCGCGATAAAAACGCGCTGCTCGTTTTTGATAATTGCGAGCATTTGATTGTGTCGTGCGCCCGTCTAATCGGCGATTTGCTGGAGCATTGTCCACATTTGCGCGTGCTGGCAACGAGCCGCGAAGCACTCGACGCGGAAGGCGAAATCGTCTGGCGCGTGTCGGCTTTGTCTTTGCCGGAAGAAGTTCCGACGGCGGCAAATCTTGAAAATCTCCGCGAATATGAAGCCGTCCGATTGTTCGTCGAACGCGCAAAATTAAACAATCCGAATTTCGCGCTTACCGCGTCAAACGCTTCGGCAATCGCGCAGATTTGCCGCAGGCTTGACGGCATTCCGCTCGCGCTCGAACTTGCGGCGGCGCGGGCGCGAATCGTTTCGCCGGAAACAATCGCCGCGCGACTCGACGACGGTTTGCAGCTTTTAAGCGGCGGCGGGCGCAACATCGCGCCGCGCCATCAAACTTTGCGGGCGGCGATTGATTGGAGTTACCGGCTTTTATCCGAAAATGAAAAATCGGCGTGGCGTGATTTGTCGGTTTTCGCGGGCGGTTTCACGCTCGACGCGACGGAATTTGTCTGTGAATCAAAAGCGGAAAATTCCGCGCTCGATTTGCTGACAAGTTTGACTGACAAATCAATCGTAACAATTGCGAACGGCGCGGAAAACGAGTTAGAAATACGTTATTCGCTGCTCGAAACTTTGCGGCAATATGCGTTGGAAAAATTGCGCGAAACGGGCGAGGAAACGGCAGCGCGGAAAAGACATTTCGATTATTTTTTGCAGTTTGTTGAGCGTGTGGAGAGCGAATTTTCCAAGCCTGAACGCCGCGCTTGGTTTGCCCGACTCGAAACGGAAATTGATAATTTGCGGGCGGCTCTGGAATTTGGCGCGGGCGAAGACGCGGCTGAATTTCTTATTTTGGCAAACGCTTTGTGGCATTTTTGGCAGTCTTCGGGCAGGCTCGGCGAAGGTCGTCGTTGGCTTGAAACCGCGCTTGAAAATAGCGATGCCGCGCCCGCCGAAGTGCGCGTTAAAGCTCTGCATCGTCTAGGCGGTTTGATGATTTTGCAGTGCGATTACGTGGGCGCGGCGCAAATTTACGAACGCGGACTTGATATCAGTCGCGCGGCGAAAGATGAATTTTACACGGCGCGAATTCTCGCCAATCTCGGCTTCGCGCTGGTCAATAAAAACGAATTCAAGCGAGCCGAAAAGACGTTCACCGAAGCCCTGCAAATTTTCCGCGAATTGCAGGACGAAAACGGCGCGGCGCGAACTCTGAACGGTCTCGGAACGCTCTGCTTTTATCAGGGCGATTTAGCCGAAGCGTCGAGAATTTATGCTGACGCGCTGGAGATTTTTCGCCGCGCCGATCAAAAAGTCAACGTCATCGGAATGCTGCAAAATCTCGGCGCGACGGCGCATCTGCAGCGAAATTTGATTGAGGCGGAAAAGTATCTGCGAGAATCTCTACGCATTGCCGGAGAGTTAGGGGAGCGGCGTTGGATAAATCAAACGCGCCACGTTTTGGGCTATGTTTGCAACGATAAAAAAGATTACGCTGAAGCCGTAAAATATTTCGCCGACGCGCTGACGCTTGATTCGGAAATCGGCGGCAAAGATAACGCCGCGCACGTTTTAGAAGGAATAAGCTGCACCGCCGCCGCGCTCGGAAAATATTTTCGCGCCCTCAAACTCGCCGCCTTCGCCGATTTTCTGCGCGAGCAAATCAACACTCCGCGCAGTCAAACTCTGCAAAATTATTTTGATGATTATTGGACCATCGCCCGCCGAAAACTAAAATCAAAAGACCAACTCCAAGCCGAATCGGAAGCCCGCCTGATGTCGTTTGACGAAGCCGTCGAATACGCTCTGCAAGACGAATAAATTTTTTATAAAAGATTCTTCAAAAATATCTTTTTGAAGAATCTTTGAAGATTTTTTGAAGAATCGTCTGCGATGATTGATCTTGTTTGCGGACAAGACTTTTTTATGAGGATAGGCGAATTGGTCAAAATCGAAGATAAAAATCAGCGGTTCGAATCCGGTTTGCGCGTTGCCGCCGGTGCGCTGACAGTGCGTTTGGAGGGCGCGGCGAATTGCGCGTTTCCGGGCAAAAAAGTTGTTGCGCGAATTACGATTTGCGGCGGCGCGAAGGCAATCGAAGCGAGCGGCGTTTTCGTTGATTTGCTCGACACGGAAGAAGTTTGGCTGAAATCCGCGCCCGCCGATGCGTCGCATCTTTCGCACAATCAGATGAACGAAACTTTTCGCATCGGCGCGGCGTTCGCGCTGGCGGCTGGGGAAACAAAATTTTTTGAAGGCGACTTTCAGTTGCCAATAAATTTTCAACCGACTTTTGCCGGACGATTTTCCCGCCACGAATGGCGTATTCGCGCCCGCGTCGAAACTTCGCAGGGCGACGTTTGTTCGGCGTTTCAACCGTTTCGCGTCGGCGTGGGAATTTAATTGCAAGGCAGAAAACCGCGTGTGAGCAAGGGTGCAATTATGAAGAAAATAGATAGGAGAAAATATGAAAAATCGAAAATTAGCGAGTGTTTTATTGATGTTGGTTTTGAGCGTCGCGGCTTTTGCCGTCGACCTGAAAAACGAGGACGCGGTGAAATACGAAATCAAAATTTACAAATCCGAAGGGCGCGTCGAAACGACGATTGACGGTGGCACGACGATTTCGCAGATTTGCGACGAATGTGAAATCGAAGTTGTCGGAGTGGGCAAAATCAAAGCGAGCGGCGCGGAAGTTTGGATTATCAAAGACGGCAAATTAAGCAGACGGGAATAGTTCTTCAGGCGAAAACGAAAAGGAGAATTTTATGAAAGCAACAGGAATTTTATTAAAACCGCCGCCGCGTTTTTTCTCGTTACGGCGATTTTGGGCAGCGCGGTTTTGGCGTGGCGCGATTTCCGCGATTCGAGTTCGCTCGGCGAGGCTTACGGTCAGAGTTTGCAGAAATTGAAAACCGGCTGGGGCTTGAGCGACGAGCAGGCGAAAAAAGCTTGGGATGAACAGCTTGAGGCAAGTGGCGCGAAAAATTTGCCGGACGAATCGGCGTTGCGAACGGGCGGAATGTTTGCCGCGCTCGCCGCGATTTTCGCGCTAACGGTTTTAATTTTGCTGTTTGTCACCCGTTCCGGCGTGTTGTTCAAAGCGGCGGGCGCACTCGTCGTTTTGTCGTGCGTGATGATTTTTATGAATCCGCAATACGAAACCGGACTCGCGGGCGCGGCTTCGGCTCGCAGCGTCGCGTGGGTCGTTGGCGTGCTGACGATTACCGGCGCGGTTTTAACAATCTTCGCGGCGCGAAGGCGCGTTGCGCCGACGGCGGAAATTTAAACGAATAATTTACATAAGGAGAAAACGAAAATGCGAAAACAAAATTTACAGAAACGAATAAAACTGACGTTGATTTTATCAATTTTAGTATGCGGCGCGTTGATGATTCCGAATAAAGCGAACGCGCAGTTCAAAAAATTAAAGGAGAAGGTGAAAACAGCAGTGACAAAAACAACCGATTCGACAGAGAACCCGGCGAACGACGCGGGCGGTTTCGATAAGCAAAAACGCGGTGTCGAGGAAACGATTGACGACGCTTATGTTTATTATCTTACGCAAGTCGAGCGATTTGACGCGCGGACTTACAGCGTCGAGCAGGTCAAGCGCGAAGCCAAAGAACACGCCGTGAAACTCGAAGCCGCGCTGAAAACCGCGCCGTCGTATCGAACGCGCAAAATCGGCGCGTATGTCCGCGACGAAACGGTGCAGATGACCGCCGACGAATTGCTCGACAAATTGAATCACGCCGAAGAAATTATCAACGGCAACAAAGCCGACCGAGAGGCGCAGAATATGAGTTATTTCGTGCAGGGCGACGTTGACGATTGGAAAAATCGAATGAATCGGCTCGACGCGAACGACGGATTTATTCTGCTTGCCGATTACGAATATCCGCTTTTGTTTAATCGAGAAGCAGGCGAGCGCGAAGCATTGGCGAAATATTCAAATGGCAACGGCGGCAAACCGCTTCCGGCTTCGGTAATTGTTCCGCTGCATAATCAAATTGACGAGCTTTTAGCGAAAATGAATTCGCTCGCGCCGCAGTATTCCTTTAGCGGCGTTGGCAAACCCGTCGAGCCGTTTATCGTCGCGTTTATCAAAAATCAAGCGGCGGGAAATATTCCGGGCGCGACTGTTTTGAAAACTTCGTGGACGAATGACGCGGTGATTATTGACAAAAATGAACTCGGCGTGCCGACCGTCAAAAGACGCTTAGGAACTGCGCTCTACCGTGTGCCGTCGCAAAAATTCTGCGTCGAGCAGCACTTTTTTTATCACGAAGATTACGCGGGCGGCGGACGTTATCAGCGCGGCGCGGACGTGAATTTTTCCGATTTACGATTCGTCAAATGTCAATAAAAAGAGATTCGGCGAATGCGGCGTTTCGCGTTCGCCGAAATATCAAAAAGAGGAAATATGAAAAATAAAATTAACGCCTCGATTGTGATTTTGCTGTTTGTTTTGTTCGCGCACTTTATACAAAGACTGACATCGTTCTCGGAATCGCGGCGGTAATCGTCGGCGTTCTTTTTTTAATTTATTCGGGAAGTTCGTTTGTCTGGTATTTTCTGATTTTCGCGGGCGTGATTTTGCTGCTCATAAATTTTGTCGCCTATTTCGTCGCGCCGCATCTGCGTTTTCGCCGCGAGCCTAAACTGCACGACGAGTATTTCCTGAAATTTTCTGAAGACGGAATCGTGTTTAAAACCGCCGACATTGATTCAAATCTGCAATGGAGTCTTTACGATAAAGTTTGGGAAACGGAAAAGTTTTATTTTCTGTTCTACGGGAGAAATACTTTTACGCTAATCCCGAAGCGGGCGTTTGAGAGCAGAGAACAAAAAGCGGTTTTCAAAAGTATGTTGAGAAGAAAAATAAAATGTTATGAATGTTGAAAAAATTATCATCTCCATTTTTGTCTTAAATCTATTTTGTATTCTCGCGTTTTTACAGACGGCGACGGCGCAGACTGATGACGTGCGTCCGATAGAATTTGCGGCGGGAAAAACCTCGGCTGTCGTGCAGGCGCAGATGAAACGTAAAGACGGAATTCACGACTACAAGGTTCGCGCCCGCGCCGGTCAAATGATGTCGGTTAATCTAATTTCAAAAAATCAAAAGGCGTATTTTTCAATCATCTGTCCGGGCTGTCTGCAAATCGGCGACACGCCTTTCGGGATGAAAGACGCTTATAAAATTCGCCGCTGGACGAGCGCAATTCCCGACAGTGGCGATTATATTATTCGCGTCGCGGCGGATACGCACGCTTTTTATAAATATACGTTGCGCGTGTCAGTCAGAGAACAAAATTTAGAGCGCGATAACCCGCAGCTTATACGCCGAATCAGCGGAACTTATTTTAGCAAAAACAATTCGCTCGACGTGCGGTTATTACCGAACGGCGACGTGAAATTTCACTTGATCGCGCTCTGGAAGTCGCCGACGAACGCGGAAGTGATTCACGACGGAGAAATTTCCGCCCGCGTGCCGCTCAAAAATAATTTGGCGATTTATGAAAAAGGCAAATGCAAAATCGTGCTGGAATTTTCGCCGAATAAAATAACCGTCGCGCAAACCGGCAGCGACTCGGACTGCGATTTCGGCGCGAATGTTACCGCCGCCGGAACATACCGGGAAACGAGATGAATAATTTTGTTGAATTTGAAATTTCCATTTGATTTTACCGGCGAAACTTATTTCAACCGAAAAAATTTCGCTCTTTTGATTGACGATTAATGTCTGCGTTTTCGTTGTTTTCCGACGCGCCATAAAGTGAATGAACCGCCGTCGCCGTCGTCTTCGTTTTTTTTAACCGTCCCGGCGATTGTGTCGCCGTCTAACTTTCCCGCAAATTGCAAACCTTCGCCCGCGACCGTGAAACCGATTTCAGGCGGAGCATAGTTAAACGCTTCGAGCAAATGTCCCGCCGCGCTGCGGTCAACCGCGCTGTGTAAAACGCCTGTGTAGTCGTTATTCTTTTTGACAAAATCAACGGCAATCGGCAGCTTTTTTTGTAAAGTTCCTTCCGTCAAGATTATCTCGCCTTCCCAATGTCCGGCGATGTTTCGCTGCTGTGCCGCGCAGTTTATCGCCGTCCAGACGCAAAATATTAAAGCAAAGGCAGCACACGATATTTGTTTGTTTTTTCTCATCTTGAAGCGATTGCCGTTGCTAACTTTCAACAAAGATTCAATCGTAAGAATATCCGGCAAAGAATAATTTCGACGGTTTTTCATTTTCGTAAATCGTGAAATAAACGCCCTGTCCCCGTTCAATCGGTGCGAGCAGTTCGTCGAGATTTTCTTCGACCGCCGCACTATTCGGTTTATCAGTTCCGAAAATGGCAGTCAAATCTTCGGACGATAAACGCGCTGCTGTGCCGAACTCCGCCTCGTCGCCGGTTTCCGACAAATCGAGAATCGAGCGCGTGCCGTCGGCATCGGCTTCTTCGATTGCTTCTTCTATCGAGCCGTGCCGTGCGCCGGGCGCAGGCGAATTTTCATTCACTGGAAAATCCGGGAACATCTCGACCGGATTATATCTGCCCGCCAGAAATTCGCGCGTCCGCAGCTTTTGCAGCGCGGCGTTTGCGTCCGGTTCGTAATCAACTTCATAAAAATAAGGACTTGCTCCCATCTGATTTTCCTCTCTCAAATGATAATTCAGCGAAAAAATAATTCAAAGCGATATTGTGGCATAAACCTCTGCGGACGTAAGTTTCGGAGATGATTATTTCGTGGCGCGAAGATTACGCGGGCGGCAAATATCAGCGCGGCGCGGACGGGATTTTTTCGGATTTGAGATTTGTCAAATGTCAATAAAAAGCGATTTACTATAATCTTATCGGATTGATATAATCTTTGGATTAAAAAGAATATGATGGCTCGAACAACGACGATTTGCGGCGCGATTTTTATTTTTCTATTATGCGTTTTCGGCTGCGGACAAAAGCCGGAAGAACGAAAAAATTTATCGTCCGGCGAGCAAATCGGCGACGGTTTGACACCTGCTTTTGCAAAATGGCAAATACGGATTTATCAATGCGGCGGGACAATTTGTGATTGCACCGCAGTTTAACGACGCGAAGTATCTTTCGGAAGGAAAAGCCGCGTTCGCAATTAAAAAAGACGACGGACAAACGCTTTACGGTTTTATAGACGCGGGCGGAAATGTCGTCATCGCGCCGAAATTTTTCTCCGCCGAATCTTTCTCGAACGGTTACGCAGTGGTCGCGTCGCCGACAAATGAAGGCGTAAATTACGGCTATATTGATGAAACGGGAAAGATTGTTATCGCGCCGAAATTCTTTCGCGCCGAAGCGTTTGCCGAAGATGCCGCGCTCGTCGAAGTTCATTTTCCGCCGCCCGCCGCGCAAAATTATCTTTTCGGTTTTATAGATAAAACGGGAAAATACATCGTCGAGCCGCGCTATATAAACGCGCAAAGTTATTCCGAAAATTTAGCCGCCGTGCTAATTGAAGATCGTTGGGGCTACATCAATAAAAAAGGCGAGCAAATTATTCCCGCGAATTTCAAATACGCAAATCCGTTTTCGCAGGGACTCGCCGCCGTCTGCGTGATGGACGAAAACGGGCAAGACCGTTGGGGTTTCATTGACCGTAACGGACGTTTTGCGATTGCGCCGCGTTTCGAGCGAGCCGAATTTTTCAGCGAAGATTTGGTGATTGTCGAAAGCGGCGGCAAATACGGTTTTATAGATAAATCCGGTCAATTCGTCATCGCGCCCGATTATTTTACACTCGACAACTCATTTCACGAAGGCTTGGCGGGCGTGCGCCTGCCGCCCGCTTCGCCCCAATCTTACGGCTATATTGATAAAACCGGAAAAGTCGTCATCGCGCCGGAATACAAACAAGCCGGAAATTTTATTAACGGACTTGCGAAAGTCGAAATCTACGAAGGAATGCGCGGCGGAATATCCGATTTGGCACCGGCGTATCGAACAGCTTTGATTGACCATTACGGCAGGCGCGTCTGGACAAGCGAAGAATATAAAGTTCCCAGCCACCCAAACTAACGACAAAACTCGATTTTGTTTAAGCGAAATTTTTGAATCTGACGTTGATGTAATCAGGTAAGCAAAAGTTGTTCGGCATTTTGAGAAGTTCTGACCACGCACAAGCCGTGTCTTTCCGCCGTGCTTCGCGGACGCGCCGCCTAAAGGCGCGACTCAAAACAGCGCAAAACTTTTACTTGCCTGCTTAAAATTTGAAACCGGCAACCGAAACCGAAATTCCGTCAACTAATCAATCGTAAATTGATATTATAAAAACACGGAAGTTTATCGCCTCGGTTTTCCGATAATTAATTTTCTAAATTTTATGCAAGGGGTTCAAGCAGTTTAATCATTCAAATGAAAATGTTCTTTTCAACTAATCCGAAACAATTTCGCGCCGCATCTTGTTTAATCGTTTTTTGTCTGCTGGTTTTTTGCCAAACGAATTTCGCGCAAACGCCTACGCCGAGTCCTTTGACCGCGCCGAAGCCTTCGGTGAAAGGCAAAATGCCGGTCATCGTCATTCCGGGTCTGCTCGGTTCGGAACTCGTCAATGCGAAAACCGATGAAGTCGTCTGGTTTGATTTGCGTCGGGCTAAGGATGATGATTTGCGTCTGCCGATTTCGCCGAATCTGGCGGCGAATAAAGATAATTTAGTTCCGCGCGATATTTTGCGGAACATCAAATATCTGAGATTTTTGCCCGAAACGGAAATTTATCAAAAAGCCGCGACATCGCTCGAAGTTCCGGGCGATTACACAGAAGGCAAATGGGACGCTCCCACTGAAACCGGTTATCAAGATACGTATTATGTTTTTCCATACGATTGGCGGCGCGATAATGTCGAAAACGCACGCTTGCTAATCAAGCGGATGGACGAACTAAAACGCAAGCTAAAGCGTCCCGATTTGAAATTTAACATCATCGCGCATTCGATGGGCGGATTGATTGCGCGTTACGCCGCGATGTATGGCGACGCGGATTTGCCAGCCGGAACGCGCCTGATTAAACCGACGTGGGCAGGCGCGGCTGACATCAATAAAATTTTTCTGGTCGGAACGCCGAATGAAGGGTCGCTTTCATCACTCGACGGTTTGATTAACGGTTACTCAATCAGCCCGAAAGGAATTAATCTTCCGTTCGTTCAAGATTTGACCAGATTTGATATGTTCACAATCCCTTCGCTTTTCGAGCTTCTCCCGCACGGCGGAACAATTCGCGCTTTTGACGAAGATAAAAAACCGCTCAAAATTGATATTTACAGTCCGGCGACGTGGGAAAAATACGGCTGGACGGCTTACACCGACCCGAAATTCAGCAAGGAATTTACCATCCAGGAACAAAGAGGAGCGAGAGCGTATTTTCGCGCTGTGCTGAATCGCGCCCGCCGTTTTCATCAAGCCTTAGACGCAAATATCACGGCGAAAACTCCGGTTGCGTTTTACTTTCTCGGCTCCGATTGCAAGCCGACGCTCGACGCGATGTTGATTTACCGCGACGGAAAAAAAGACATTTGGCGAACGCTTTTTCACGCCGACGATTTTAAGCGCAGCGACGGCGTAAAAGTTTCGGGCAAAGATTTGGAAGATTTGCTTTTAGCCAAAGGCGACGGCGTGGTTACGCAGCGTTCGTTTTTGACTTCGACGATTGCGGGCGCGAAACTGCAAAGCAACGGCTATCAAACGGCTCTGCCCGCGCGGGACATCTCTTTCGTGTGCGATGCTCATACGCGGCTTTTGAGCAACGCCGACGTGCAGAACAAATTATTTGCCGATTTAATCAGCAAATAAAAGCGCAAGCCGATTTAATTTTAACAACCGTTTCAGAATGATGCTCGAAGCGATTTTGAAACGGTTTAATTTTTTCATCGCGTCGAGTATATTGCGATGTCGGCGGAAATCGCGTTTAATAAAAGCGTCGAAAAAATACACGGCGCGGAGGAAACGGCGATGATTAAAAATTTGCTTGACGCGGACGAAGACGATTCTTTACAAACAAAATCGGAGGTCGGAAAAAACGACGCGGCGGTTAAAGAAATCTTCGCGCCGCATTTTTCGGAAGCGGACGACGCGAACGATTTGCTCGAAATTCCGGGAGCGACGATTGACGCGCCGCAAAATTTTGAAACGACGAGCGGCGCAGTGAATTACGAATTACCATCGGAAGCGAAAATCGAAGAAGCGCATTTGCCGGACAACAATGAAATGCTTTTTCAAACATCGGTTCAGCCCGAATCAACCGCCGAAACCGCACGCCAAAGCGGTCTGGCTTACGGCGCGGCGATAACGCTTTTCGGCGCGGTGGTTTTTATGCTGATTATCGGCTGGGGCGCGGATTTGCTGCTCGGCACATCGCCTTGGGGAATCGTCGTCGGCATCGCTCTCGGCGCAATCATCGGCTTTTTTCAATTCTTCAGAATCACCTCGCAAATCTTTAAGAAATAACATCGGTAAATAAAGATTTTTCACCACAAAGACACAAAGGACACAAAGAAAAATAAATGAAGTCTGTGCAAATTAAAGTTCTTTGATAACAACAGTTTAGATTTTCAGTTTCGTCAGCGGAGGCAGAAATCCGAAGATTTCTGCCATCCTTTTGGTGATGAAACCTAAATTTTCTGACGA
>JBPCMK010000094.1:0-20318 GCA_051002375.1 Pyrinomonadaceae bacterium
CGGAATGCCGAGTCAGGGAACACGCAAAGCGCACTCGGACGCGCCCGGCGAAGAAGCCGTCAAAGAAACGAAACGCAATCTCGGCTGGGACGAAAACAAAAGTTTTTACATCCCGAAAGAAGCGTTAAATCATTTCCGCGAAGCCGTCAAACGCGGCGCGATGTATGAAAAAGACTGGGACGCGCTCGTCAAAACATTCGAGAAAACGCACGGCGATTTGGGCAAAACTTTGCAGGAAACCCGAACAAATAAATTGCCCGAAGGCTGGGAAAAATTCCTGCCGAAATTCGATAATGTGGAGGCAAAAGCTACCCGCGCTTATTCGGGCGAAATCATCAATGCCATCGCTGACAAAGTTCCGCAACTGCTCGGCGGTTCAGCCGATCTCGCGCCGTCAAACAACACGAAAATAGACGCTTCGGGCAGCTTTGAACCGGACAATTACGCGGCGCGAAATCTCCATTACGGCATCCGTGAACATTCGATGGGCGCGGAAATGAACGGAATGGCTTTATACGGCAGCGTCATTCCGTTCGGCGGCACGTTCCAGACTTTCAGCGATTATATGCGCCCCGCCATCCGTCTCGCCGCCCTTTCGCACATTCAAGTTTTGTTCGTTTTCACGCACGATTCCATCGGTTTGGGCGAAGACGGTCCGACGCATCAATCCGTCGAACATCTCGCCGCGCTCCGCGCGATTCCGAACTTGAACGTCATCCGCCCGTGCGACGCGCACGAAACCCGCGAAGCGTGGCGAGCCGCGCTCGAAAGCGACACCGCCCCGACCGCATTCTCCTTTTCCCGCCAAAAAGTCGCCGTCATTGACCGCAAAAAATATGCGGACGCAAAAGGCTTGCACAAAGGCGCGTATATTTTAGCCGAAGCCGAAACGAAAAAAGGCGAAAAGAGCGAACCGCAACTGATTATCATTGCGACAGGCTCGGAAGTCGGTCTAGCGATGGAAGCCCGCGAAAAATTAAACGCCGCCGGAACGCCGACGCGCGTCGTGTCAATGCCGTGTTGGGAATTTTTCGACGCGCAATCTGACAAATACAAAGAATCCGTTCTGCCGAAAAACATCACGGCGCGTCTGGCAATCGAAGCCGGAGTTAGCTTAGGCTGGCACAAATATATCGGACTCGAAGGCGACACGCTGACCGTTGACCGATTCGGCGCGTCCGGCAAAGGCGAAGACGTTTTTAAGGATTACGGTTTTACGGTTGAAAATGTTGTGAAGAAGGCGAAAAAGTTAGTTTAGAAGAAAATGTTTACAAAAGGTGAAATCTCAAAAATGGATGAAGCGGAATTTCAAGCGAAAGTTTTAATTCCGCTTTTTCGTGCAATGAAATTCCGTGACGTAACAGCTTTTGGCGGCGGTAACTTAGAGCGTGGTAAAGATATTGTCATGTGGAAAGAAAGTGATTTGGGACAAAGATTAAATTATGGAGTTGTCGTAAAAGCAAAAAAAATTACAGGAAATGCGGAAACGAATAGTGGAGCAATGAATATTTTAACTCAAGTCCGCCAAATGCTAAAAACGTCTTTTCTTAATCCAGTAAGCGGAGAAAAAGAGCGAATTCAAAGATGCTTTGTTGCTTGCTCGAAAGAAATAACAAAAGAAGCAATGAATTCAATTGAAGGAGAACTAGATAACCAACTAGATAAATTAGTTGAGTGGCTTCATCCCGGAACAAATCTTTACGATAAAATTGAAGAATATTTGCCTGAACAAGGTATTTTTGAAAAACTTTCAAGCGTTCAAGAGGAATTGGATAAAGCAACGAAAGATACACCATACAAATTAGTTGCTGATTCAGACAAAAAAATTTCAATTTTAGGAAAACACGAAAAGGCGCATGAAGAAATGCCTTTTGAAATAAAGATTGGTTTTAAGTTTGATAAGAAAACGAAAGAAGGAAGAAAAGCCTTAGATGAGTTTAAAGAACATTTTGACAAAGGTTCTCCTGTCGAAATAGATGGAAAACACATCGAATCTTTTGAATTGCCGAATTTTTTGCCTGAATGGATGAAACCTCAAACCACTGAAAATGCAAAATTAATTCTTCAGCCAAATCGTTCTGATTTTATTATTCCTTTAAAAATTGAGAGAAAACTTTCTAGCGGCAATATTGTCAGTTTGGATAGAATAGATTTAGAAAGAGTCAAACCTGGCACGGAAGAATTTACCTTAAAAAATGACAGGCAAAATGTGACTTGGCAATTTACTTTTGTTTTTAATCGTAAAGAAAATTCCTTTAAATTTGAATTTACGAATAAATTTTATGGATTCAATGTCGCGCAACATTTACAAAGTTTGAAATTCTTCGATTCGATGTCTAAAGATGGAGAAACGACAATTTATCACGCAGATACAGGGCTTAAAATCCTTAATGCAGATAAAACAAAAGTTGTTACAAAAGAAAATTTTGACGGATGGATTGAACTGCTTGAAGCACTTGTATTTACTCAAGAAAAAATTCCCGTCTTATTAATGCTTTCTACTGAAAAACTTTCGGATGAAGAAATCAGCCACATTTTTGAAGTAGCCAATGTTATTAAAAAAGGAAAGGTAGAAACCTCTGTGTCTATAACGAAAACGACAACTACACTCGAAAAAGCGGTAGAAACTGCTGAACAATTTGCAAATGAAAAGGTAAATCCTATTCTTATCTCTTATAAAGATGGTTGGAAGACAAAAGTTTTAGAAAATGAGATTGATTTGGGAGTTGCTGTTGTTTCATTTGATGTTTATATAGCAGAAAAAGATTTCATAGAATTAGAAAAAGCAATCGAAGCTAAAGAAAAAGAAATAGAAATTACATTCTCTCCGAAAAGTGAATCCGCCACAATAGATTTTTTAAGATGGGATTGTGAAGACAGACATAATAGATTACAAATAACTGACTCAAAGAATTAAAGTTTTTAACACTTTCTAAAAATCAACAGAATTGGCAATTTACAAGTTGCGAAACCGTCGGCGAAAATCTTTACATTCGCCGTGAAATCCATCATCAAATTCAAGCAAATCATTATCGCGGCTGACAAGAAAAGCAGCAAATGAAAATTTAAACTAAAATGTTTATGGTTGAGAAAAAATTATGACGACGCAAGAAATTTTAATTGAACAATTTACCGCTTGTTACGACGAAAATAATTGGTTTGTCCGGCTGAAAAATGCTTCTGAAAATTCTTGAAAAAGCGCAAATCGCGGATTTTACGCTAAAATGATTTTATGCGAAAAGATTTGGTTCGCGTTCTTTTAATCGAAAATCAAACTTTGACTCGCGTCGGTATCAAGACGATTTTGGGCGAGCAGAGCGACATCGAAATTGTCGGCGAAGCGGCGACGGGCGCGGAAGGTTTCCGGCTGTTCCGCGAATTAAAGCCGGACGTAACTTTGATAAGTTTGCGCCTGCCGGATTCGTGCGCGGTTGATGAAGTCGGGAATTTTATCAAAGAAAACAATCGCGCGAAAATCATCGTTTTAGCCGAACACGCGGGCGACGCGGAAATCTCGCGGTCGTTGAAAAACGGCGCGTTCGGTTACGTTTGCAAAGACGTTTCCGCCGCCGATTTGGTCAAAGCGATTCGCGCCGTTGCTGCGGGCAGAAAATATATTCAAGACGAAGCGGCGAACATTTTGAGCGAGCATTTCGGGCAGGAAGAATTGACGAAAACCGAGCGGAAAATCTTGCAGATGATTACTGCCGGAAAAGCGAATAAAGAAATCGCATTCGGTTTAAACGTCAGCGAAAACACCGTCAAAACGCACGTCAAAAACATCTTTGAAAAACTCGGTGTGTCCGACAGAACTTCCGCCGCGACTTCGGCGATAAAACGCGGTTTGGTGAGAATTGATGTTTAGCAAATGAATGAAAAAATTATGAAAAGACGCGAATTTTTGAAAGGCGCGGCGATGATTCCGTTTTTGCCGGCGTTCGGTTTTGGCGAAAAATCCAAGTTTTCGAGAGATAAAAAAATTATCAAACCGAAGCGTTTAGCGAAAGGTGATACGGTTGCCGTGATTGCGCCTTCGAGCGGTATTGCGCCGGAAGAATTTGAAAAAGCGTTGCGTAATCTCGACGATTTGGGTTTAAAAACAAAGGTCGGAAAATATGCTCGCGCGAGAAACGGATTTCTCGCCGGAACTGACAAAGAGCGTCTCGACGATTTGCACGCGGCGTTTGCCGACGCGGAAGTCAAAGCCGTCTGGTGCGTGCGCGGCGGTTATGGCGCGTCGCGTTTTTTGCCCGATTTGGATTTCAAGTTGATTGCAAAAAATCCGAAAATATTCATCGGTTATTCGGACATCACCGCGCTGCATTTGGCGATTCATCAACGCACAGGACTCGTTACGTTTCACGGTCCGGTCGCCGCTTCCGTCTTTTCCGATTACTCGAAAACGCACGTCGTCAATGTTTTAATGAATCCGTCCGCACCTTATAAAATCGAGCTTTCGCCCGATAACGTCGCCAAAGAATCGAACCTTTTCAAGACCGAAACAATCGCCAAAGGAAACGCTCGCGGCAGGCTTATCGGCGGAAATTTATCTTTGCTGACCGCGCTTGCCGGAACGCCATTCGCTTTGCGCGATGTAAAAGGCAAAATTCTTTTCACCGAAGATGTCGGCGAACAGCCTTATCGCGTTGACCGAATGCTGACGCAGCTTAGACAATCAGTTGATTTGCGCGGGCTGGCGGGAATCGCGCTCGGCGTTTTCGAGGACTGCAATCCGAAGGACGCAAACGCTTCGCAGTCTTTGATAGATGTTATAAAAGACCGACTCGGCGATCTCGGCATTCCCGTAATTTACGGACTTTCCTTCGGTCATATCCGCGACCAATTTACTTTGCCCGTCGGCATCGAAGCCGAACTCGACACCGAAACGGCGACGATGACTTTTCTGGAAACCGGCGTGGTTTGATAGAGCATTAAAACAATTTTTTAGCCACAGATTTTCACAGATAAACACGGATTGGAAATCAGATAAAATCAGAAACCGTTTTTATCAAAAATTATCTGAGTTAATCTGTGAAAATCTGTGGCTAAAAATTGTTTTAAATGCTTTATCACCCGAATTGATGAGAAAAATCTCGCTCTGATTGATGATTACAACATCAGATTTCTCTTGTAAAATTAATTTATCAAGTCGAGAAAGACGACAATAAAATTTTGGACGAGAGGGAAAAACAAATGATTAATATCAGAAAAAGCGACGAGCGCGGCGGCGGAAATTACGGCTGGCTCGACACGAAATATACGTTTTCATTTAACACTTATTACGACCCAAAGTTTATGGGTTTTCGCAATCTGCGCGTGATAAATGAAGATTATGTGGCGGCGAATCAAGGCTTCGGAACACACGGACACGAGAATATGGAAATCATCACTTATGTGATAACGGGAGCGTTGGCGCATAAGGATTCGACCGGCGGCGAAGAAGTTCTTCGACCGCACGAAGTTCAAAGAATGACTGCTGGAACAGGCATTCGGCACAGCGAATTTAATCCGTCGGAAACCGAAAAGGCGCATCTTTATCAGATTTGGATTACGCCGGAAAAAGATAATTTAGAGCCGAGTTACGAGCAAACTTATTTCGCGCCCGAAACGAAAAAAGGCATGCTGAAATTAGTTGCTTCGCGCGGCGGCGATGACGGCTCGGTAAAAATAAATCAAGACGTAAAACTTTACAGTTCGATTTTAGCGAAGGGCGAAACCGTTTCCCTGGAACTTGCGGAAAACCGTTTCGCTTGGATTCAAATTGTGAAGGGAAAGCTAGATTTGAACGGCGAAACTCTGAACGCGAGCGACGGCGCGGCAATCAGCGACGAAACAGTTTTGAAAATAAAATCGCTCGCCGACGAAACCGAATTTTTGCTTTTCGATTTGAATTGATTTTTGCAAATTGACTTGAATTACGGATAATGGAGAATCGAATTTTCGGTTTTCCATTTCTTTTATGAAGCAGATTACACCAAACTCGACAATCGGCGTTTTCGGAAGCGGACAATTAGGGCGAATGCTCGCCGTCGAAGCGAAAAAAATGGGTTATCGCGTGATGACGTTTTCTCCGCACAGAAATGCGCCGACCGGACAAATCGCCGATGCGGAAATCGTCGCCGATTATGAAGATTTGGACGCGGTGAAATTATTTGCGCGAAGCGTTGATGTCGTTACGTTTGAATTTGAAAACGTGCCGGCGGTTTGCGCCGAAACCGCCGCGCTAGTGGTGCCGGTGCGTCCGTGCGGCAAAGTCCTGCATATCGCACAAAATCGTCTGCGCGAAAAAACTTTCCTTTCACAAAATAATTTTCCCGTAACGGCTTTCCGGCATATTAAAACTCTCGAAGATTTACAAAACGCGGCGGCGGAAATCGGCGTTCCAGCCGTTTTAAAAACCGCCGGTTTCGGTTATGACGGCAAAGGTCAGGCGAAAATCGAATCTCTTGAAGATTGCAAAACGGCTTTTGAAAAATTGAAAAACCAAGAATCGGTTTTGGAAGCGTTTGTTGATTTCGAGAAAGAAGTTTCGGTCGTCGCGGCGCGTGATGAAAAGGGAAATTTCGCGCATTACGGCGTGATCGAAAACGACCACGTAAATCATATTTTAGATGTTTCGTTCGCGCCCGCTTTCGTCTCCGAAAAAATCGAAAAAGAAGCAATCCAGATTGCCCGCGGCATTCTGGAAACGCTCGTCGTCGTCGGCGTAATGTGCGTCGAATTTTTTCTCACGAAAGACGGCGAATTGCTGGTCAACGAACTCGCGCCGCGCCCGCACAATTCCGGTCATTTGACGATTGACGCTTGTATTTGCAGTCAATTCGAGCAGCAATTACGCGCCGTCTGCGGGCTGCCTCTAGGCGCGACCGAATTTTTGCGACCGGCGGCGACGGCAAATCTTTTGGGCGATTTGTGGAGCGCAGGCGAGCCGAATTGGGCGAACTCTCTCCGAATTCCGAACATCAAACTGCATCTTTACGGTAAAACTGAAGCCAGAAGCGGACGTAAAATGGGACATCTGACGGCTTTGAGTTCGACCGCAAAAGAAGCCGTCGAAACGGTCAAACGGGCGCGAACCCGTCTCAATCAAAAGTGAAAACTTTCTGCAGTTTCCGGCGGTGGTCGTCATTACGACTTTTCAAAATAATTTTCAAATTTTAAGAGGTAAATTTAATGAAACCGAATTTTCGTAAATCTATTTTCGCGCAAGCGGCGATTGTTCTCGCCGCGCTGCTGATTATTACAGGTGCGTCTGTTCAAGCGATTCAGGCGCAGACAGATGTTGTCGAAACAAAAAGTCCGACGAGCGTTTCGGTCAACCGAGAGCGCGGTTTGAGTATGCTCGACGATATTAAAGATATGGTCAAAGAGCGATATTACGACCCGAATTATCATGGCATAAATCTCGACGAGCATTTCAAATCAGCCGCCGAAAAGATAAAAAAAGCCGACGCTAATTGGCAAATTTTCAGAGTTCTTGCCGAAACTTTAATGAAGTTTGACGATTCGCACACCAGATTTTTTCCGCCGAATCGGGCGAACGCGGTCGAGTATGGTTTTTCGATGCAGATAATCGGCGACAATTGTTACGTCGTTGACGTTAAAAAAGGAAGCGATGCCGAAGTCGAAGGCATCAAGGCGGGCGACCAATTAGTTTCCATCGGAAGATACACGCCGACGCGCGGAAATCTTTGGCAGCTCGAATATTTTCTTTATTCAATCGAACCGCAAACCGAACTGACGGTGAAAACGAAAAGCCCCGACAATACGCAGCGCGACGTAACATTCAAAGCGCGAATCATAAAATTTGAAGACCGCGAAAAGGAGCGCAAAAAACATAAAGCCGAAGAAAAAGAAAAGCCGTATAAATGCAGCGAGATTAGCCCGGAACTCGTCGCCTGTAAACTTTATACGTTCGAGGTTGACAAAGGAATGATTGACAAGATGATGAAGGAAGTCGGGACGCATCAAAAACTCATTCTCGATTTGCGCGGCAACGGCGGCGGTCTTATAAAAACTTTGGCGTATCTGACCGGCTGCTTTTTCGACCGCGACGTAAAGATCGGCGATGAGAAAACCCGCAAATCAACCGTCGAACTAATCGCCAAAAGTCAGAAGGAAAAAGTTTATAAAGGTGATTTGGAAGTTTTGATTGACAGTGATTCGGCTTCGGCTTCGGAGATTTTCGCGCGAACGATTCAGCTTGAAAAACGCGGAAAAATAATCGGCGATTTGAGCGCGGGCGCGGTGATGACGAGCAATTTTTTTACCGGAATCAACCAGCGCGGAGTTTCCGATTACGCGACTTACTCGGTTTTCGCCATCAGTTTGACGGTCGGCGATTTCGTGATGAGCAACGGCGAGCGATTAGAAAATTTCGGCGTGATGCCGGATAACCGCATCGGTCCGACCGGCACTTCTTTGGCGAAAGGATATGATCCGGTTCTTTCATACGCGGCTAACTCGTTCGGCGTAAAACTGAGCGGCGAGCAAGCCGGTCAACTTTATTTTCTCGTGAAAAAACCCGAAGCCGCCGCAGACGATAAACCGGACGAAAACGGCAGCGATGAATAATCTGAAACAAAGACGCGGAGTTTGGCTTTAGAATTTTTTCGCCAGCCAAACTCCCGCTAAAATCCCGATGAATCCGACCAGCACGCTCAGGAAAAAATATAGAAAAGCCGTCGCAAAATATCTTTCCCGAAGCAGTTCGAAAATCTCCAATTCAAAAGTCGAAAACGTCGTGAACGCGCCTAAAAATCCGACGAGAAGGGCGAGGCGCAGATTTTCGTTGGAAGGAAATTTTTCGTTCAAAATCATCAGCGTAAAACCGATCAGAAACGAGCCGGTGATGTTGATAAAAAACGTCGGAAACGGAAATTTTTCAAACAGATTAGCGAGCGGCGAAATGTTTATCAAATAGCGTGTCGCCGCGCCGAACGCGCCGCCGACGGCGACTGAAATAATTTTCGTAATGGTTTCCACAAATAATTTTATACATTTATTCGAGCGTAAAATAAACGCGGCGCGGCGGAAATTGGCTTGACGATTCGCTGTGGTTTCGGCTTATTCTTGATTTGTGTTTAAAACCAGAAGCTATAAACTCGAACGCCTCGACACGGGCGATTACACGGCGGAAGAATACGAATGCTGTCTCGCTGAGTTGAGCTTTATCAATCGTTTTCTCGGCGACGAAACGGCTTTGAAAAAAACTCTGCTTCGGGAAATTAAAAGGAAAAATCTGCAAACTTTTTCCGTTTTGGATGTCGGCGCGGGTTCGGGCGAGATGCTTCGCGCGATTGCGAAATCGGCGCGAAAACAAAATCGAGAAACAAAACTTTGCGGCTTGGAACTCAATACGCGTTCGGCGAAAGCGATTTTAGAAGAATCGAAAAATTACTTCGGGAAAATTTCCGCCGCTCGCGGCGACGCTTTTCATTTGCCGTTTGCCGACGACGCTTTCGATTATGCGATTTGCTCTCTGTTCACGCATCATTTTACCGACGAAAACGTGATAAAAATTCTGACGGAAATGAGCCGCGTTTCACGCCGTAAAATTTTCATCATTGATCTTCATCGCCACGCGGCGGCTTATTTTTTTTACAAGATTTTCTGCGCCGCGTTTCGCATCAGTTCGCTTGTCCGCGAAGACGGCTCGCTTTCGATTCTGCGAAGTTTCACGCCCGACGAATTGGAGCGATTGGGACGCGCCGCAAATCTCGAAAATGTTTCGGTGAAACGATATTTGCCGTTTCGGATTGTTTTGAAAGGACGGAAGATCAGCCACGAACAAACACGAAAAAGCACGAAATAAATTCATAAAAATTTCGTGTCCGCTCGTGTTTATTCGCGGCTGATTTCTCCGTCTTCTCGAAGTTTTTCCAGATGCGCTTCGACCGATTTTTCCGCTAACTCGTAGAGCGCGGGCGAAACGTCCGTATAAACTTTTTCGACAATTTCGCGCGGCGTTTTCGCGCCTTTTTCGACTGCCGCCAAGATTTGTTTTTCTCTCTCTAAACGATGCGCGATGTATTCTTCGATTTTGCCTTTCGCGCCGAAAACCGCCGCGCCGTGCGAGCCGCAAAGGAAGCGCAAGTTTGGTAGATTTTTTAATCTTTCGAGCGACTGCAGATAATTTTTCATATTACCTTCCGGCGGTGCAATCACGACCGAACCGAGACTTATGACGTTATCGCCTGATAATAAAAATCCTAATTCTTCGTCGTAAAACGCGAGCAGACCGCGAGCGTGTCCGGGCGTGTGCAAAGTTTTTAAATCGAAATGTTCTCCGTTTTCATTTTGCAAATCGAACGCTTCGTCATCTTCAATATATTTTTGAATTTTAATTTTTCCCGTCAAACTTTCCGCCGTCAATTCGTGCGCGGCAATCGGAATTTCCAGATTGAATTCTTCGCGCAGAAATTCGCGCAGAGCAGTTTCGCCGCCCGTGTGGTCTCGATGCTGATGCGTAATGATTATCGCCTGGCAAACGTCGCCGCGATTAATTTTTTCGCCGATAAATTTATTCAAAGCAGCTTGTTCCGATTCATCTTTCGCCGCCGCGTCAATGACGATAAACCGTTTGCCGCCGACGATAAAACAATTCGTATGCGTGGCGGGCGGCAGAGTTTCGGTTTTTAGAGGGAACATCACAATCCGCGAATTTAATTCGATTCGTCGGGGTTGTGCGCCTTGCGCGGTGGCGATTTCGAGAAGTTCGGCGACTTTTTCACGAACCGATTTTTTCGCGTCGCTGAAAACGCGAATCGCATTCAAAGTCGGCGGCGTGCAGAGAACTTCGCTTCGCCGCCAACGCGCCAGAGCTTCGCTCGCTTCGATAAATTCAACGTCTTCGAGTTCGCCGATTGCCGCATACGGCGTTTGTTTCGGCGGGCAAACGGCGAGGTAAAACACGGTGCGAAAACGCATCGGCGAAAACGGCGGCGTTGTCCATCTGCCGACAAACGTAAAATCGTTCGCATCAATCCACAGATTCCAATGCGCGAGAATTTCCCAAAAAAGCATTCTGCCGGAAATCAAATCGTCGTGCAGCGAAGCTCGCTGCCCGCGCGTCATTTTCTCCGCGTTGCGAACGAGCAGAACGCCGATTTCCTCGAAAGTTTCACGCGCCGCGCACGCGATTAAAATTCTTTTTTCCGTGTCGTCGCCGCAATTTTCGACGCGCGTTTCCGCGTCCGACGTTTCGACTTTGCCGCCCGCAAAGGCTTGATAGTTTGGCAGAAATTTCAAACTCGCGCTGCGCCGCGCCCAACAGATTTTCGTTTCCGAATCGTGTTCGAGCAAAACGACGGCGGCTGCTTCTTTCGGCGTTGATATGTTTTGATTCACGGATTTATTTTAACGCAGCGCGTTGAAAAAGGAATGCGCGTTTTATGATAATCTTTGAATTTACAAAATAAAATTACAGGAGAAAAAGCGTGGCGAAAACTATCGGTGAATTATTTAATTTGACGGGCAAAACGGCAATCGTTACGGGCGGCTCGCGCGGCATCGGGAAAGAAATGGCAGAAGGACTCGCGGAAGCGGGCGCGAACTTGATGCTGTGCGCCCGACGCGAAGAATGGCTTAACGAAACCGTCGAAGAATTTCGCGCGAAGAACTTTCACGTTCACGGAAAAGTCGGCGACGTTTCAAATGCGGAAAATGTGCAGGCGATTGTTGATGAAACGGTTTCAAAATTCGGGCGCGTTGATATTTTAATCAACAACGCCGGAATCTCGTGGGGCGCGATGCCCGAAGAAATGCCGCTCGGCGAGTGGCGTAAAGTGATTGACGTTAATTTGACCGGCTGTTTTTTGATGGCGCAATCGGTCGGGCGCGAGATGTTGAAAAACAATCGCGGCTCGATTATCAACATCGCTTCGATTGCCGGAATTACTTCGAGCGCGAACGGACCTTTTTACGCCGGATACGCGGCGAGCAAAGCCGGTTTAATCGGCTTGACACGCGAACTCGCGGCGAGTTGGGGACGGCGCGGCATTCGCGTCAACGCGATTGCGCCCGGCTTTTTTCATTCGCGGCTCGCCGATAAAGTGATTGATATTTACGAACGCTCGATTCAGGAAACTAACGCGATTCCGCGCATCGGCGAGGAAGGTGAATTAAAAGGCGCGGCGGTTTTTTTAGCGTCGGACGCTTCGAGTTATATCACCGGACAGACGATTATCGTTGACGGCGGAATGACGATTTGATTTCGGGCTTTAAATTTGCAGTTTTGGGTTTGTCTGTGTAAATCTATTTTTATCTTCTGAAAATTAAATAGACCTCTTGCGAAATGCAGGATTTAAGTTTCAGTTCGTAATTATGCAAACCGGCTATCAAGTTGAATCGCAACCCGAATCGCTTTCGGCGATGACGATAGCGTTCGCTCAAAATCCTAAAGATTTTCAACCGTCGAATAACATTTTCCACCTTCACGCGCTTGCCTGCCAGCTTCCGATTCATCTTCTTTTGGCTGCGCGTCAATTGATGCAGCTTGCTGTTTTTCTGCGGCAGAATCACATTCAAAGATTCGGTTTGCAAACCCCAATATCCCAAATCGGTGCGCAATTTCAAGTGCTTGCCAAGTCTAACGCCGCTCAATTGAAACAGTTTGTAATCGTGCGTCTTGCCTTTGCCGAAAAATGTTGCCGTGATTTGCTCGCTTTCTTCTTTAATGATGAGCTGCGCTTTCAAACTGTGCCGCTTTTTCTTGCCGCTGTAAAACGCGCGCTGTTTTTTTTCGGGCGTTCAATCTCACGTTCGGTCACATCAACAATCGTATATTTGATTGAATCACCTTCGAGCAGCCGTTTTTTGCCCGGCAGAGAAAACTTGCCCGATTTGATTAAAATATCTTCAACGCGCCGCACCAGCCGAGACACATTCGATTCGTGCAGTCGCCAATCACGTCCTAAATGCAATAGCGTCCGGTATTCGCGCCAAAACGAGAGCGTTAGCAAAACCTGGTTTTCAATTGATAGATTACTTTTCCTGCCGCGTTTATTAAATTGTTTATATTCTGAAACAACCTGGCACATCACGGCAAAAGTTTCTCTGGTGACACCGCACAAGCGTTTGAAGTCACCGTCTTTCAAGTCTCTGACATCTTCGTAATTCATTCGGGTTTTACTCCAATGATTTACTTTGTGTCATCTTTATTTCAATTTCGCAAGAGGTCTATTATATGACGAACTCCGCAACCACGCTTAATCTGGCTTCGATTATCGAACATCGCGCGCGGCTTCCGCCCGACAAAGAAGCGATTGTCTGAAACGAGATGCGTTTTTTAACCGCGAAGCAGCGCGATTTGACGCGAAATAAATTACAAAAAATTCCGCGTCAAATCGCACTGCTTCGCGGTTTATGAATTTACCACAGAGCCGGGAAATTCAAGTTTTCGGTGTCTTCGTTGATGAAAACGACCTGCGGCGCGAACCGATAGCGTTTGGCGGAGACGCTAAAGATATACGTCTCGCCGGAAGGCACGTCGCCGAACGAATAGAAACCGAACGGATTCGTTCGCGCCTGTCGCGTTTCGCCTTGCGCGTCGGTCAAAATAACGGTTGCATTCGCCACGCCCCTGCCGCGAACTGAAATGACTCTGCCGGAAACCTTAGCGGCGGCGGCGGTCGGCGCAAGCGGCTGGTTGATAAACATAAAAGCAATACCTTGATTGGTAGCTGTCGGCGCAGAATTGCCGTCTGCGAAATGTGAAGAGGCGGAAGGGTCGAAAAACGCCGCGCCGACGCTGATTTTATCACCGGAGATAGCGACGCTGCCGCCGAATTGATCGCCTGCCGCGCCGCCCGAAGCGGTCAATTCCTGCTGCTGCGTCCAAGTCATGTCGGAACGAACAAAAACATACGCCACGCCTCGACCCGCGTTTGCGCCGCCGTTTTTAGAAGTCACGCCGACGATGGCTGTGTTGCCCGATATGGCGACACTCGAACCGAAATGGTCGCCTGCCGCGCTGTCCGCAGCTATCAATTGCGCTTGCTGCGTCCAGTTTGTCCCAGAGTGAAAGAAAACATACGCTGCGCCTTGGTTTGTTTTTGAACCATCATAACTATAATAAAGCGCACCGACAACGACAGTGTTGCCGGAGATAGCGACGCTTTTGCCGAATTGATCGCCTGCCGAGCCGTCCGCAGCAATCAGCCGCGATTGTTGCGTCCAAGTTGTCCCGGAACGGACGAAAACATACACCGCGCCTTGGCTTGCATTTAAAACAACAGTATGACCGGGCGCACCGACAATCGCCGTATCACCGAAGACGGCGACACTGGTGCCATAATTGTCATTTGCCGCGCCGTTCGTAGCAATAAACTGCGATTGTTGCGTCCAGTTTGCCCCAGAGTGAAAGAAAACATACGCTGCGCCTTGATTTGTGTTTGAGCCGACATCACCTAGCCGAGTGCCGATAATGGCAGTGTCGCCCGATACAGCAACGCTCCAGCCGAACAAGTCGTTTGGCACGCCATCCGAGGCGATTAAGTGCGCTTGTTGTATCCATGTCGTGCCGGAGTGAACAAAAACATATGCCGAGCCTTGATTAGCGTTCGCGCCGACATCATCTCCATAAGCACCGACAATGGCGGTGTCGTCCGATACGGCAACGCTCCAGCCAAAGTCGTCGTTTATCGCGCCGTCCGCCGCGGTCAGCTTTGCCGACTGCCCGACGGGGTCAGGCGCGTTTCCTTCGGCGGTCTCCCCCTTGGCTTTGCGGGCGGCTTTGACCGCTTCCGCCAACGAATTGTATTGACCGCTTTCTTTTAACTGCTCGACGGCTTGCTCGCCGCGCAATGTCGGCAAAACCGTCGCTTGAGTCGCGCTCGCGCCGAATAATAAAAGCGCGAAAATTGTAAATAAAGCCGTTGGCGTAAATTTGTTGTTTGATATTCCTTTGTGGAAGTTTTTCGATAACATAATTTTTCTCCGTTTATGATTAGAAATTTTTCCTCTATTACTTAACATGCAAAATTTTCGACAAAGACGGGGAAAAACTGTAAAATGCGCTTATCTTCTCGATAAGCAAATGGCAAAGGCGGGCGAAATCACAGAACTGCTGCGGCAGGGCAATTCACAAGCGTTGGAAAAACTTCTGCCGTTTGTTTATGACGAATTGCGCTCGCTCGCCGGTGCGCTGTTCCGCAACGAGTTTCGCGCCGACCACACATTGCAGCCGACCGCGCTGGTCCACGAAGCGTATTTGAGATTAGTCGGCGACGCGGACGGAATTTCTTGGCAGAATCGGGCGCATTTTTTCGGCATCGCGGCGCGTTCGATGCGGCAGATTTTGGTGAATCATGCCGTCGCCCGCAACGCCGAAAAACGCGGCGGCGGGCAAACTTTAATCGCGCTTGATGAAGCAATTAGTTTTTTGAACACGCAGGACATAGAGATTTTCGCCTTGCACGAAGCACTCGAACGGCTCGAACGATTTAACGAGCGGCTGGCGAAAATCGTCGAACTGCGTTTTTTCGGCGGTTTAACTTTAGAAGAAACGGCGGAAGTTTTAAATTCATCCGCGCCGACCGTTTTCCGCGAGTGGGAAATGGCAAAGGCTTGGCTCTACCGCGAGTTAAACGCTTCGCAAGTAAAAAGTAAAAAGTAAAAAGGCAAAAGTAAGGAAAAGAATTTCCGATTTTACTTTTGCCTTTTTACTTTTTTAGATATGTTCTCGGAAATTTCCACGAATAAAATCACGGAGATTTTTATTTCCGCCTTCGACCTTGCGCCGACCGAACGCGAGCGTTTTCTCGCGCGGGCTTGCGCGGGCGACGACAGATTGCGCCGCGAAGTCGAATCTTTGTTCGCGGCGCACGATGAAGCCGGAAATTTTCTCGACGACGTTTCCGCCGTTTCGGTCGTGCGCGATTCGCTCGATCGCGGCGACGAATTCATCGGGCGGACGATTGACAAATATCGTGTGATACGCGAAATCGGGCGCGGCGGAATGGGAATCGTTTTTCTGGCGACGCGCGAAGATTTTCACCAACAAGTCGCGCTGAAATTGATAAAACGCGGAATGGATTCGGACCAGATTCTCGAACGCTTTCGCCGCGAGCGAGAAATTCTCGCCGCGCTCAATCATCCGTTTATCGCTCGTCTTCTCGACGGCGGCACAACTGAAGACGGCATGCCCTTCTTTGTGATGGAGTTTGTCGAAGGCGTTCCGGTTGACGAGTATTGTCGAAAAAACGGTTTATCCGAAACCGGGCGGCTGGAATTGTTTCGTAAAGTCTGCGCGGCGGTCGCCTTTGCCCATCAAAAATTGATTGTGCATCGTGATTTGAAACCGTCAAACATTCTGGTCAATGCGGACGGCGAGCCAAAACTACTTGATTTCGGAATCGCCAAACTGCTCGACAATTCCGATGCTAACGAAACGCAAACCAATCAGAGAGTTTTGACACCGGCTTATGCTTCGCCCGAACAGATGCGCGGCGACATTGTTTCGACGGCAAGCGACGTTTATTCTCTGGGCGTGATTCTCAAGGAACTTTTAACCGAACGCAAAACGGCGCGGATGCTTGAATTCAAGACGCTGAAATCAACCGACGACAAAGCGAAATCCGAAAACCGAACGAATCTAAACTCTCGAATCTCGAATCTCGAATCTCGAATCTTAAAGGGCGATTTGCGAAACATCATCGCTAAATCCACGCGGGAAGAAGCGTCGCGTCGGTATCAATCGGTCGAAGCGTTTTCGGAGGACATCCGGCGTTATCTCGCCAGACTTCCGATTAGGGCGCGGAGAGATTCGGTTCTATATCGAGCTTCAAAATTCATCCGGCGAAACCGAATCGGCGTGGCGGTCGCCGCCCTTGTTTTGCTTCTGCTGACGGGCGGCGCGGCGGCGACACTCTGGCAAGCAAGAGAAGCGCGGCGCGAGCGCGAAATTGCCGAGCGGCGTTTTGAAAATCTGCGCCGCATTTCAAACTCGCTGATTTTTGAAATTCACGGCGCGATTGAAGATTTGCCCGGCAGCTTGCCCGCGCGTCAACTGCTGCTCAAACGCGCCGTCGAGCAACTTGACGCGCTTGCCGCCGAATCCGGCGATAACGCCGATTTGCAGGACGAACTCGCCAAGGCTTATTTCAATCTCATCAAATTACCCGACACGACTTTGGCGGAACGCGAGGCGACGCTTCGCAAATACATCGCCGTTTATCAAAATCTTTTGGCGAAAGATGCAAACAACATTCACTACCGCGAGCAGATTGCTTTGGGCTTTATCGAATTCGGCGATTTGACGAAAGTGCGCGGCTCGATAAACGAATCGCTCGAATTTAACAAACAAGCTATTTCGATTCTCGAACAAGTAGTCAAAGACGAACCCGACGCTGCCGGGCATCGAAAAAATCTACGCGACGCTTACGCCAACGCCGTCGTTTCTTACGAAATGGCGGGCGACGCAAACAGTGTTTTGGAGATAAGCCGTCGAGAATTAAACATCGCCGAAGATTTGCGCCGGATGAATTGGGACGAGGCGAAAGTGCGGCGGCTAATTTACGGTTCGCATCTGCAAACGGGCGGCGGATTGACCATGAAGGGCGATTACAGAGCGGCGATTGACGAAATCAAAAAGGCTCTCGACGGCTACGAAACCGAACACGCCGCCGCCGCCGAAAATACGCTTTTGCGATATTATCTGTGGTCGGCAAATCGGCGTTTGGCAATCGCATATAATTTGAACGGCGAAGCGAACAAGGCTTTCGAGCATTCGCAAACCGCGCTTTCGATTATCGAAGATTTGCTCGCCGAAAGCCCGAAAGATTTAGGCTATCATCGCAACGCGGCTTTGACGAATTTGCTCGTCGGGCAGATGCTCTGCGAGCGCAATCAAGTGCGAAAAGCCGTCGCGCATTTTCGCCGCGCCGCCGAATTGAGCGAATACGTCATCTCGAAAGACGCGGAATACGGCGAATCGAAAATGGATTTGGCGCGGGCGAAAAGCGATTTGGGCGACGCTTTGTTTCTGGACGGAAATCGGCAGGAAGGTTTGTTTGATTTGCGCGAATCGGCGCGAATTTACGCGGAAAATTACGATGCGGCAAACTATCTGCTCAAGCGCGATTACGCCGAAACGTGCGAGCGGCTCGGCGCGGATTTAGCGAAAACTCGCGCCGCCGAATCGCGCTCGTGGCTGGCGGAAAGTCTCCGTATCAAAAACACGCTGCGACCGGCGGAAATTTCCGCGCAACTGCACTAACCGGCAAAACCGAAAACGAATCGTTTTATTTATCAGCTTTGGCAATTTTAAATTCTGTTTGGTAAAAATCGTTTGCCGAACTATTTTTTTGTAATAGAATAATAAATGAAGAATTTAAAGCTAAAATCGCCAACGCGAAAAATCCGAACCGTCGCGTGAGGCGGGAAATTTATAAAATTACGTTCAGCTAAAAAGATGAACTCGCCGACCATATTAAATTTGGCTTCCGTTATTGAGCATCACGCGCGGCTTGCGCCCGACAAGGAAGCGATTGTCTGGAACGAGGTGCGTTTTTCCTACGGGCAGTTAAACGCGCTGTCGAACCGTGTGGCGAACGCTTTGACGGAAATGAAAATCGGACACGGCGATAAAGTCGCGCTCATCTGCCCGAATCTGCCGTTTTTTCCGATTGTTTATTACGCGATTATGAAGGCGGGCGCGGCGGTCGTGCCGCTCAATATCTTACTTAAGCCGCGTGAAATTGCTTATCACTTGAAAGACTCGGACGCGAAAGCCGTTTTTGCGTTTGAAGGAACTGACGAATTGCCGCTCGCGCAAACGGTGAAAGAAGCGTTCGACCGGATTGAAACGTGCGAACATTTCGTCGTGATGACGATTGATCCGCTCGCCGCATCGCCGATAGAAGGCGCGAAAACTCTGACTGAAATTACAACCGATAAATCGGAGGAGTTTGAAACTTTTCCGACCGCGCCCGACGACACCTGCGCGATTCTTTACACATCCGGCACGACCGGACAGCCGAAAGGCGCGGAACTCACGCACTTGAATTTGATGACGAACATCACGACGACTTTCGGCATTCACGTCAAATTTCTCGACTTTAACGACGACCGGCAAAAAACCTGTCTGATAACTCTGCCGCTTTTTCACACGACCGGACAAACCTGTCAGATGAACACGAATCTTTACGGCGGTTATCGCGTCGTTTTGCTGCCGCGTTTCGAGCCGAAAGCGACGCTCGAAGCGATGCGGCGCGAGCGCGTCAATTTTTGGACGGGCGTGCCGACGATGTATTGGGCTTTGCTGCGTTACGCCGAAGAAAATGATTTCGACGTTTCGGGAATCGCCGAAAATATTATCGTCGTTACATCCGGCGGCGCACCGATGCCGGTTGAAGTGATGAAGGCATTCGAGGAAAAATTTAACGTGCGCGTGGCGGAAGGTTACGGGCTTTCAGAAACTTCGCCGCTCGCCACGTTTAATCAATCCGAGAAACCGTCGAAAGCCGGAACGGTCGGACAGCCGATTTTCGGCGTGGAAGTCAAATGCGTGGACGAAAACGATAATGAAGTTCCGCGAGGAAAGCGCGGCGAAATCGTCATTCGCGGCTCGAATGTGATGAAGGGTTATTACAAGCGACCCGAAGCAACGCGCGAAGCGTTTCGCGGCGGCTGGTTTCATACGGGCGATGTCGGAATTTTCGACGACGAAGGTTATCTTTCGATTGTTGACCGCAAAAAAGATATGATTCTGCGCGGCGGCTACAACATTTATCCGCGCGAACTCGAAGAAGTGATGATGACGCACGAAGCCGTGTCGCTGGTTGCTGTCGTCGCCGTCCCGGACGAGCGTTTGGGCGAAGAAGTCAAAGCCTTCGTCGTTAAAAAACAAGACGCGAATTTGTCCGAAGAAGAATTTATCGAATGGTGCAAATCACAGTTTGCGGCGAATAAATATCCGCGTTACGTCGAATTTCGAGATGAATTTCCGATTGGCGGAACGGGGAAAATTTTGAAACGCGAGCTTCGTTCGGAATGATCAATGGTGAATGAAATGATAAATGTATCAGTTTTATTTTTCGGCGCGACGGCGGACGCGGCGAACGAAAGGGAAGTCGAAATGAGTTTCGCTCGCGGCGCGACAGCCGTTGATGCCTTCGTCGCCATCGTCGAAAAATATCCGCAATTAAAGCAACACACTCTGCTGTTCGCCGTAAATCAGGAATACTCGAACGGCGACGAAATTATCAAAGACGGTGATGAACTTGCGGTTTTTACAGCAGTTTCCGGCGGTTAGCAATTAGCGGCAGCTAATTGTTTGTCGTAAGTGTTCGCTTGAGCCAACCCCAGTTTCGGCACTG
>JBPCMK010000095.1:0-4473 GCA_051002375.1 Pyrinomonadaceae bacterium
TCATTCCACGATGCGTTTTGAAATTTGTCGTCTGAAATTTGAAATTCAATTTTATTTTGTTCGATAAATTGGTTTTCGCTTTTTTGGCTTCGGTTTTGATTTTCAAATCCCAAATCCGAAATCCCAAATCCCAAATTGCTTGGCGTTTTCGCGTCGCTCAAAATTCCTGCATTTCGCAGTGCGCCGCGAATCGCTTCGCTAATCGTTTCTTTGACGGCTTCGCTGCGTCTGAATCGCACTTCGGTTTTTGCCGGATGGACGTTGACATCGAGTTCTTCAAACGGGATTTCCAGAAACAAAAACGCCACCGGATAAACGCCGTGCGGCAGAACGGCGCGGAAACCTTCAAGCAGTCCGCCCGCGATAATTTTATCTTTGACGAATCGCCCGTTGATAAAAAAGTATTGCCCGTCGCGCGTCGTCCGGCGTTCGCGCGGCGCGGAAACGTAGCCGCTGATTTTGGCGACGTATTCGCGTCCGCCTTCGACCTTTAAAAGACTTTCAATCATTTGCGAGCCGAAGATTTGAAACGCCCGCTCGCGCAGATTTTTCGCCGGAGAAACGCGCAAAACTTCGCGTCCGTTGTTGGTTAATGTGAAGGCGATTTCCGCGTTGGCGAGCGCGTAATGCGTAACGATGTTTGTCAGATGATAATTTTCCGTCGCTTCGGAACGCATAAATTTCCGCCGCGCCGGTGTGTTGAAAAACAAATCGCGGACGGTAATCGTCGTTCCCGCCGAACGCGCCGCGTCTTTGACATCAACTAATCTGCCGCCTTCGATATAAACGCGCGTCGCGGCTTCGGCTTCGATTGTTTTCGTTACGAGTTCGACTTTCGCAACCGACGCAATCGAAGCGAGAGCTTCGCCGCGAAAGCCGAGCGTCTGGATTTTCGCCAAATCTTCGAGCGTTTTGATTTTCGATGTCGCGTGCCGTTCAAACGCGAGAATCGCGTCGTCCCGAATCATTCCTTCGCCGTCGTCCGCCACGCGCATCAAACGCCGCCCGCCGAGTTCGACATCAATCTGCAAACGCTTCGCGCCCGCGTCCAGAGCGTTTTCGACCAATTCTTTAACGACCGACGCGGGACGTTCGACCACTTCGCCCGCCGCGATTTGATTTGCCAAGTTGTCGGGAAGGATTTTTATTTTGTTCATTCAAATAAATTTTAACAAATCGTCGCTTAGCCTGCTGTAAAATTTCGCAAGCGAGCGCGGCGATATTAGCAATCGAGTTTGTGCCTTGCGCTAGCAAGTGATGAAAGGAATGCTTTCCATTCTATGTTTTCCTCCAAATAGTAAGGTCGCCCCACCCGTTCTCTTTTTTGTTCCGTCGCCATACCAAGCATATATATAAATCGTTACGTCCCATATGTCATCGGTTTCCGTTATTATGTTGTATCTCATATCGGAACACTTTTCGGCGGCAATATCTACCTCAAACATTTGACCTTCATTTTGGACATACTCAGGGAATCTTATATCTTTTGCCCAACCGGTGTTGCCACAAATTTTCATATTTCCCCAATAATAACTTTCAGCTATCCCGTTTCCCTTTTCTTTGTCATCAGTGTTTGTGTAGAAAAGGGATTGCAGCTTGATAATTTTTAAACTGGAAATTGCCATTGTTTTTTCAATACTCCTCTAACGCAAAATTTTCCGTTTCTAAGTTAACCGGAACGGAATTGAAACTCCTAATTTTATAAGCGAAAATTCCGATAAAATTCGGACACTGAAAATCACGTCTCTCAAAAAAGTAGTGGGTTAGTTTGAGATTTTCAGACAGTGGTTGTCAGCACGAAAATTTCAAACTAACCCACTGAGATTTCAATGTCTTTGCCATTCGCCGAGCGAATATGTTAATCTTTTTCCTTTGTTATCATACCTTTTTTTTATCTATTATTGAGGAGCAATACTAAAAATGGCTAATAATGGCAACGGTCAGCAAGTCGGAAAAATCGTGCAGATTATCGGTCCGGTGGTTGACGTGGAATTTTCAAATGATCATTTACCGCCGATCTATCAATCGCTGCGAATCACGTCGGAAGGTTTCGATGTCGAAACGCCGGTTGACGTTATCGCGGAAGTTCAGCAGCACTTGGGCGAAGGTCGCGTGCGCGCCGTTTCGATGCTGCCGACCGACGGAATGGTGCGCGGAATGAAGGTTATTGACACGGGCGGTCCGATTACCGTTCCGGTCGGCGAAGCGACTTTGGGACGAGTGATGAACGTCATCGGCGATTCGGTGGACGAACTCGGTCCGGTTAATTCCGAATCGCGGGCTTCGATTCACCGCCACGCGCCGTCGTTTGACGAGCAGGCGACGGAACTCGAAATGTTTGAAACGGGAATCAAAGTCATTGACCTGATTCAGCCGTTCAAACGCGGCGGAAAAATCGGTCTGTTCGGCGGCGCGGGCGTTGGCAAGACGGTTTTGATTCAAGAATTGATTACCAACATCGCCACCGAACACAGCGGCTTTTCGGTGTTTGCCGGTGTGGGCGAACGGACGCGCGAAGGCAACGATCTTTTGCGCGAATTTGTCGAATCGAAAGTTATCACCTACGGCGACGAGTTTAATCACAACTTTGAAGAAACCGGCGTGTTCGATATGACGAAGGTTGACAAATCCGCTTTGAAAGATTCAAAAGTGGCTTTGATTTACGGGCAGATGACCGAGCCGCCGGGAGCGCGTTTGAGAGTTGCGCTTTCAGGATTGACGGTTGCCGAATATTTCCGCGACCAAGGCAACGACGTGCTGTTTTTCGTTGACAACATTTTTAGATTTACGCAAGCCGGCTCGGAAGTTTCCGCGCTGCTCGGACGTATGCCTTCGGCGGTCGGTTATCAGCCGACGCTTGCTTCGGAAATGGGCGAAATGCAGGAACGAATCACGTCAACTAAAACCGGCGCGGTTACTTCGATTCAAGCCGTTTATGTTCCGGCGGACGATTACACCGATCCCGCGCCCGCGACGACGTTCGCTCACTTAGACGCAGTTACGGCACTTTCAAGGCAGATTGTCGAACTCGGAATTTATCCGGCGGTTGACCCGCTCGCTTCCAACTCGACGATTTTAACGCCCGATATTGTCGGCGAAGAACATTACAACACGGCGCAGGAAGTCAAACGGATTTTGCAGCGTTACAAAGATTTGCAGGACATTATCGCTATTCTCGGACTCGACGAATTGAGCGAAGAAGACAAATTAACCGTCGCCCGTGCGAGAAAAATCCAACGCTTTTTCTCGCAGCCGTTTTTCGTCGGCGAACAGTTCACTGGCTTGAAAGGCGAATACGTCAAAGTCGAAGACACGATCAAAGGCTTTCGGGAAATTCTCGAAGGAAAATGCGACGATATGCCCGAACAAGCGTTTTATATGGTCGGCACAATCGAACAAGCGCGTGAAAAAGCGCAGAAAATGGCGGCAACGGCTTAAGCAAAGGCAAAAGTAAAAAGGAAAAACAAATCCGAACTTTTGCCTTTTTACTTTTGCCTTTTTACTTTGAAAATATGTTGAATTTAGAAATCGTAACACCGGAAAAAAAAGTTTTGAGCGAAACGGTTGACGCGGTAACCGTGCCGACGGCGAGCGGCGAGGTTGGTATTTTGCAAAATCACGCGCCTCTGATTTCATATTTGAAGCCGGGTGTTTTGTCTTACACGCGCGGCGGTTTGACCGAGCGAATGGTAATTTCCGGCGGTTTCATCGAAGTCAGTCGGGATAAAGTTTCGATTCTCGCCGATGTTGCGGAAACGGCAAACGAAATTAATGTCGAAGCGGCGCGAGCCGAACGCGATGCGGCGGAAAAGGAATTGAGCGCGGCGAAAGGTTCTTTGGAAGAATCCGAAACCGAACGCGAGCGGCTGGAGACGGCTCAGGCGCGTTTGCAGCTTGCGGCAGGCGGAAAACAGTAAGCGAAAGAATCTGAAATGAATTGAGCGTCGGGGGGAGGGGGGGGGTGGGTGGAGCGAACGCAGGATGGCGTGGCTGCGTGAACGCTTCGGGGCGGAGAACGTCGTCGCGGCCGTCCTGCATCGCGACGAGCTCACGCCCCATATCCAGGCCATGGTGGTCCCGATCGACGACCACGGCCGCCTCAACGCGCGCGAGTACACGGGCGGCGCGGCCAAGCTCGGGGCGTTACAGGACGGTTACCACGCGGCCGTCGAGGACCTAGGGCTGACGCGCGGTGTGAAGGGCAGCGTGGCGACGCATCAGGACGTGAAGGACTACTACGCCAAGATCATGGAGCCGACGCCGGCGCCGGAGATCGTCAAGCAACACCTTGAGGTGGAGCGCCCCAGCCGCCTCGTCGCCAACCCCGAGCGGTGGGCGAGCGAGCAACACGAGAAGATCGCCGAGCGGATCGCGCCGGCGCTGGACGCGGCCCTGGTGAAGGCGAACCACTACGAGGAGCAGGCGGCCAAGGCCGAGGCGAACGTCGCGGTGCTGCAACAACAAGTCCGCGCG